>CANJHO010000094.1 GCA_947474165.1 Legionellaceae bacterium | reverse complement strand
GTTAAAGTCCTGAAACGTCGGTGCTATGGCCTGGCCAATATAACTCGACTATTTCAACGGATTATTTTAGATACTACAGGGCTTTTTAGATTCGCCCCTGGCATGGCATGAAAATATACAGTTCAACGCAAAGACGCGTAGAGCCAAAATTTTATTGAAATATTTTAATATGATTGGTTATTAAGATGCAGTTAATATTTCCATTGAATTGAGATTCATTGTGTTGGATTTGCTAGCCTGAGCTTACAAAATTAAAAGAGCAGATCCATTTAATTGGTAAGTTGATTGTTTATTGAGCCACAGCTTCCTTTGTCTTTGCAACAAACACCTCTGGATAGTAGTATTAATGTTACCAATTAGCTGTGGTAAACACATCAGTCATGTATTATACAAAAAACTTTAAAATGATATTCATCTATAGCGTTTTTTAAATACCATTATTGTATGCAAAATGCGCAGGGCGCTTCGAACAGTAATGGTACCGGTTTTAGATATTGGTGTTGCCTTGAGCATAGGAAGAGGTTATTTAATGGATAAATTAATCCAAGTAGCGCTGGACGTTATTGAAACAGAAGCACAAGCAGTTTCGGCTTTGAGTAATAAAATTGACGTTAATTTTGTCCGTTGTTGTGAGCTTATTTTAGCATGTCAGGGACGAGTGATAGTCATGGGTATGGGAAAATCAGGACATATTGGTGCAAAAATTGCTGCGACTTTGGCTAGCACCGGTACTCCTTCTTTTTTTGTCCATCCGGCCGAAGCATCACATGGTGATTTAGGCATGATTACCAAAACCGACCTGATTTTAGCGATTTCTAACTCAGGTAATACTCAGGAAATTGTAACCTTATTACCCTTAATAAATTATCTACAAACTCCTTTAATTACTCTAACCGGTAATTCTAATTCTATTCTCGCAAGACAGGCTACTGTAAACCTGGATGTATCTATTACTCATGAGGCATGTTCTTTGGGGTTAGCACCGACAACGTCCACCACGGTAGCTTTAGTGATGGGGGATGCCTTAGCCATTGCTTTACTTAATGCCAGAGGTTTTACTGCAAATGATTTTGCCCGCGCACATCCTGGAGGGACTCTAGGTAAACGTTTGCTCTTAACCGTTGCTGATATATGGCACGTTGGCGAGGAGGTTCCTCGAGTTGATAGAGCCACCTCCATTTCAGAAGCTCTCCTTGAGGTAACGCAAAAAAGATTAGGGATGACCACAGTTGTTAATCAAGACGGTATTTTAGAAGGAACGTTTACTGACGGTGATATTCGTCGAGCACTAACCCATGGTTATGATATTCATACTACTTTGATCGCTGATGTGATGACCAAAAATTGTCATACCATGACAAAAGAAACCTTGGCAGTGGATGCTTTAGCCTTAATGGAGCGTTTTTCTATTACCTCTTTAGTGGTCGTGGATGAGCGTAAACAGATTTTAGGCGTAGTTACCATTCACGATATTTTACAGGCAGGTGTGGTTTAATTAATAGAGCTTGATAATTGATGAACGGTAATAAACGACAATTGCTTTATATCGATGTAACGCGGTTAATTAATAGGCAGTGGCAACAGCTCATGCCTACAGGGATTGATCGGGTGATGTTATCTTATGTTCACTATTATCAGGATAATGCGCAAGCGCTTTTTTATTATCTCGGAACCTTTTGGATATTACCTACATCTCACTCAAAAAAGCTTTTCCTCCTCTTATTATCCGGTGCCTCAAAACGTCTTCTGTTAGCCCCCATTATTTCAGGGGTGGTATTCGGTGTTATCCAAAGAAAAAAAGTAATAAACCGATCTTCATCCCAAGCACAGCAGTTAGGAAAAAAATACTTTAATGCTTTATTGGCTTTGGGGCATAGTAACCTTGAAAAAAAGCATTATATTAAAGAGATTAAAAGGTTGGAGCTAGAACCAATTTTTTTTATTCATGATTTAATCCCAATTACCCACCCTGAATATTGCCGTTTTGGGGAGAAAGAAAAGCATAGTCGCCGCATAATTAATGCGTTAACTTTAGCAAAAGGTATTATTGTAAATTCACAAGCTACCCAAGAGGCTTTATTAAATTTTTCTGCATCAGTACAAAATAAAAAACCGCTGATAACTGTAGCGCATTTAGGTGCAGAGCTGCCTAAAAGTAGCTCTCAAAAATATTCAAGGCCTTTAAATCTCATTGAATATCCACCCCAACATATTGTTGATACACCCTATTTTGTTGTTCTAGGTACTATTGAGCCGCGTAAGAATCATCTATTATTACTCCACATTTGGCAGAAACTAATTCATAAGATGGGTGCGCGGGCCCCACGCCTCATTATTATTGGACGAAGGGGATGGGAGTGTGAGCATGTTACTCGTATGCTTGATCGGTGCACTTTATTTGATGGATTCATTTTTGAATGGAACCGTTGTTCTGATGAGCAGTTATTAATTTGTTTACGAGATAGTCAGGCTCTTTTGTTTCCTTCATTTGTTGAAGGCTATGGATTACCCTTGATTGAAGCATTAGGTGCGGGTACTCCTGTGATTGCAAGTGCAATACCTGCGTTTATGGAGCTTACTGATGCTATTCCTGAGTATATTGATCCCTTGGATATAACTCAATGGATGACAGTAATTACTGATTATTCAAACTCGGAGAGTGTATTAAGAAGAGCACAGCTTGAGCGGTTAGCTGGGTATAAAGCCCCAAGTTGGGTTAATCATTTTTCAGTTGTTGAGAAATTTTTGCAGTCTATATGAAATAGCTTATGAATATTACACAATCAAACTCAAGCTCGGACTCAATAAGTGAGCATGTACAAGACGATGCGGATCGTGAGGACTCTTGTTATCCTACTGATGAACTTGTTGGTTTACGTCTGCCTCATGCTTCAACTGTTTATATTTGGCGAATGCCTTATTGGAAGAGGCCTATCATTCGCCGGTTTTTAGAAGGGTGTACCGTTTATTTCGTTCGAACGACAAAAAAAATCAAGCCCGGAGCTCTAGTTTTATTGTGGGGCTCACGAGTTATACCTTCAGGTTTAGCTCCTAATCATTCTATTATTCGTGTTGAAGATGGTTTTTTACGCTCAGTGGGATTAGGTGCTGAATTAACCCGACCATTATCGTGGGTTATCGATACCCGAGGTATTTATTATGATAAAACTCGTCCATCTGATTTAGAACACCTCTTGCAGCATTTCGATTTTACTCCTCAACTCATTGAGCGGGCTGGTCATTTGCATCAGCGTTTACTTAAGCATGGCATTACCAAATACAATATTCAGGGCACAACCTGGAAGCCCGCTGCGCATGATGGAAAGCGTATTATTTTAGTGCCAGGACAAGTTGAAAGCGATGCATCTATTGCATTTGGTGCACAGGACATTCGAAGCAATCTTGCTTTAGTTCAGGCGGTACGAGCTAAAAACCCAGATGCATGGTTAATCTATAAACCGCATCCGGATGTAGTTGCAGGGCTCCGACCTCATGGAATCAATGAGAATTATATTCATCAATATTGCGATGAGTATCTTGAGCATGTATCTATGGATCAGGTGTTAAGATGTGCTGATGAGGTACATGTAATGACCTCTTTATCAGGCTTTGAAGCCTTGCTAAGAGGGAAGACTGTTACCTGCTATGGTATGCCATTTTATGCTGGTTGGGGATTAACAACTGATATTAATGTGGTCTTTCGACGTACCAGAACATTAACCCTCCATGAGTTAATCGCTGGTTCTTTGTTGCTCTATCCTTCTTATATTAGTTGGAGTAAAGGAAAACGAGTTTCTGTAGAAGAGGCGTTGGATGAGTTGGTATGGCAAAAAGAAAATGAGTCCAATGGAAGGATTCGAGTAATAAGCAGAGCATTTTATAGGAAAGTGCTGCGGTTGGCGCAATTGATGACGTTGTATTGAAAAAATATTCACCATGAAATAAAGAGGTACCTACCAGACCAAGGCAATCATTCATAAGAGTTGGAGGCTGGACTGATGCAGTTAAAACTTGTTTGAGGTGTTAATTTTGAAATCTTAGTATTGAGTTGGAGATTGATTTATAAAAGGATTTTATTTAGACTGGTTTAATTGTAAAGGAGTGCCTGTATTGTACCGTTTTGTTGGATTTTTTGTCATATGGACTGTGTTCTCCACCCTATTAATGGGATGCTCTACTTATCCCGCTTGGTTGTCAGCTGCAGGACCTAGTGGTGAACAAGTTAAAAAAGCACCCAGACAAGGTATACCGGTAATTCAAATTACTAGTCAGGTCGCTCATCGCTTATTGGCAACCCAACAAAAGAAACTTTTTTCAGAAATTTTTTCAGCGAAAAGCTCCGGACATGATACGGTTGGTGCTGGTGATGTTATTGAAGTATCCCTTTGGGAAGCGCCTCCGGCTATGCTATTTAACGGGGCGATAGTTAATCCTAAGGCTGCAGGCGTGTCAACCACTCAGGTTACGATCTTTCCTGCACAAATGGTGAGTTCAAGAGGCTACATTCATATCCCTTTTGCTGGAGATATACGTTCAACCGGACGCACTCTTTCTCAAATTGAATCAAGCATTGTTTCCAAACTTAAAGACAAAGCACATCAACCTCAAGCCTTAGTTAAAATGATAATGAATAACTCATCAGATGTTACAGTTGTTGGTGAAGTTACTACCAGCCGTCGTGTGCAACTCACTCCTCATCGTGAGCGCTTATTAGATGCACTAGCTGCTGCCGGAGGAGTTAGACAGGAAGTCGGTAAAATGACCTTGCAAGTAACGCGAGGAAGACAGGTTAATGCCATGCCTTTGGCGCATATTATTCGCGATCCAAAACAAAATATAGTCTTGCAAGCGGGTGACGTTATCACTGCCTTATACCAGCCGCACAGCTTCACTGTGTTAGGAGCAACCGGAAAAAATGAAGAAATCAAATTTGAAGCACAAGGTATTTCTTTGACGCAAGCTTTGGCTCGAGCTGGTGGACTTCAGGATGGTCGTGCAGATGCCCGAGCCGTTTTTATATTTCGTTTTGAAGACAGCGGGGTATTAGACCCTAAAAAATTAAAACGCAAAGCGCCTCAATATGTCCCTGTGGTATATCAATTAAATTTAACCAATCCTGCAAGTTTTTTTACGGGACAACAATTTAAAATTAATAATGAGGATGTTCTCTATGTTTCTAATGCTCCAGCAGCAGATCTACAGAAGTTCTTAAACATTGTAGTGTCGGCGGTATATCCTATCGTCAATGTGGGGGCAATAGCGGTCGACCGAGTTTAATAAATAATTGGATATTTAATAACAATGCAGTCTTAACAAGTATGACGATGTTCACAAAGATACATTACATTTATCAGCTTCATTAGCCGGTGTAATGGGTCTATTCGATCTCGGTATTTGGGAAGAGTCTTTAGTTAAAAAGGTACATAATGAATAAAAAATTTTCTTTTGCTTTACCTAAATTGAACTCCTATAAAATTACTTTAAAAAAATTACTTTCCTTTGAAGATAAAAAATTTATATTTTATGCTTATCATTTTATTTTAGGTAGAGCTCCTGACGTTGACGGTTTTTCCTACTATCTAGAGGAGATTCATAAGGGTGGAAAAATACATGTATTAGCCACACTAAGAAAGTCACCTGAGGCAAAGCTAAAACGAATTAAAAATAGAATTTTTGGACTTGATTGGGTAATAAGATTTGAACATTTATTTAATTCGCCACCAACCCAAGGCTTTATCCAATCTATAACTGGCTTGCAATTAAGTAGCTCAAGAAAATTTTTTAAGACAGCAAGTAATAACGTACAACCTGCGCTATGGTTTGATATCACTAAAATTATGCACTGGACAGGGGGAATAGTTGGTATTGTTAGGACGGAGATTGAGTTTGCTTCCCTATTACATAAAATAAATCCTGAAACACGTTATCTAATGTTATTGAATGGGTGTTTTGTTGAGGTTCCTGCAACAGATTTGGTGTGGTTGCTCAAAAGATGCAACATTGCAGATGCTTACTTAGAAGAAATAAATAAATATAAAAATGCTGGAAATACTCCATTAAATGAGTTGAGCTATAGATTTCATTATAAGCAGCTGCCAAAATTAGATAAAGAAGATATTATTTTAAGTGTTGGATTCCTTGATGAGAATAAAGAGCCATTTTTTAGTATTTTGAAAAGAAATAATCCAGCAATGAAAATAATATATCTAATTTATGACATAATATTGATCCACCCTAAAACCAGACATTATTATCCTTATGGTTGTCAATTAATGTTTGAAAACTACCTTGAATGGGCCTCAAAAAATTGTAATTATCTTCTTTTTGGTGGTCAGACCGCTTATCAAGATACTATCGAATATCAAAAAATGAAGGAATGGCCTTCCCCACCTGGATTGGCTATCCGTTTAGGTGCGGATAAAGAAACAAATATTGTGAATCATTTATTAGATAAGCCATTACTTCAAGAAATGGGGGTTTGTGGTCGTTTCATCTTAGCTGTTGGTTCATTCGAAGGTCGGAAAAATTATCAGACTTTATATAGGGCTTATAAGCTAGCTCAAAAAATTAGCCCTAATGATTTGCCACAATTAGTTATTTGTGGCAAATCATTTTTAAATCCGAATAATTTACTGGATATGATATCGAGGGATCCGCAGGTTAATAAGAATATTCACGTTATTTCTGCCACAGAAAATCAACGAAAAGCTTTATATCGTAATTGTCTATTTACTGTTCTCCCTTCCATATATGAGGGCTGGAGCCTTACCCTTCCTGAAAGTTTAGCGTATGGAAAGTTTTGTCTTGCCTCAGACACTCCACCATTACGTGAAATAGGCGATGCATTAATTGACTATATTATGCCTTATGATGTTCGCATGTGGGCCGAAAAAATAGTTTTTTATAGTAGCCATAGCCAGCAGTTAAAATTAAAGGAAACTAAAATAGCAACAGAATGGAAAAATACTCCATGGGAACATGTGGTTACACATGCTTATAAATTAATTCAGCAAATTAAGCAGGATGGTGGTAGTCTAGACTTAATGAAAAACAAAAAAAAACCAAAGCTTCAATTATGGTATGACTTATCGACTTCGTATTTGAGTGATGTTGGAGGGCTGGTAGGGATTATCCGCTCCCAATTGATGTTTGCTCGTTATCTGCAAAGAATAGAACCCACCATAAAGTTTTTTGCCTGTCATAATGAGCGATTTTTTGAAATAAAAAAGGATAATTTATTATGGCTATTTTCTGATGAGGACTTGTCAGTGAATTATGAATATTTTCAGAATTTTTGGAGGGAAGCTGAACAGGCCGGGCGAGCTTATCGTTGTCCTTTTGATGAACCAAATGGTCATGCTCTAGGGGCCTTAATGAATGATACAGACTTTTTTCCTCTTGATTCGGTTGTTTTATTTACAGGGCTCTATTTACCCATAGTCGAAAAAATGGCTTTACTAACACAAGTTAGAAAAGATATTGTAACCTCTCAACTTGTCTATGATTTAACTCCTGTTTTGTGTCCTCAATATCATCACCCAGAAACGGTACGGCAATTTGAAGTTTTTTTTAAAGTTCTTTCTAATAATTTTAGTCAAATCATTTATGGGGGACAAACTGCTAAAAGAGATGGTCTAGTGGTTCAAAAGAAAAATGAATGGACTACTCCCATATCTGATGCAATGAGATTGGGTAATGATCTTTCCAGTCATTATGAGATAAATGAGGATGAAGAACGCGCCACCTTAGAAAAATTTGGTATTAACAGTAGATTCATAATGTCTGTTGGCACCATCCAACCACGAAAAAATCATGAAATGCTTTACTATGCGTATATTAGTCTTATGGATAAAAAGCTAAAAAATATACCGCAACTTATATTTGTGGGTACTCCGGGATGGCATGTAGAGAATTTTATAAATACGTTACAAAATGATTCACGGGTAAAAGGCAAGATAATTTTAATTGAACCCACTGATAGAGAGCTGGATGTGCTTTACCGACATTGCTTATTTACTCTTCTCCCCAGTTTTTATGAAGGTTGGAGCTTGACTTTACCTGAGAGCTTAAATTATGGGAAGTTTTGTTTAACGTCGAATGCTGATCCTTTGGTCGAAACCGGAAATGATTTAGTAGAATACATAGATCCGCTAGATACTTTTGCCTGGGCGGATCGAATTAATTTTTATGTTAATCATCCTGAGGCGCTTGCTAAAAAAGAGCAGTATATTCGTGCACAATGGCAAACTACAACTTGGGAAGAAGCCACTAAAGAATTGCTGAACTTAGCGTACTCGGTGTTTGAAAAACATCCAACTGATAATAGAGATATAAAAAATATCAATTCTGTTTCTAAAAACTGTGCTGATGAGTTATCTCCTGCTTAACCAATAAAGCTTACTTTAACACAAACTGAATAAGGTAAATATGGCATCTATTTTTATAACGGGTATCACTGGTTTTTTGGGGAGGCGATTAGCGGAACTCTTAGTTAAAGGTGGGCATAAGGTCAGTGGTATTGGAACAAAAAGTACTTCTGATTTTACAAACTATTGGCAATGCGATCTCAGAGAAAAAAATCGTGTTATTGAAATAGTTAAAAAAGTGGACCCGGAAATCATTATTCATTTAGCGGCATTGGCCAGGGTGACATCAGGGCAGGTGATGGAATATTATGAAACAAATGTATTAGGGACTGAAAATTTACTTACCGCTATAGAGGTTTTAGGTGGGCGACGGCGGATTATTTTCTCCAGTTCTGCTGCGGTTTATGGTAATCAGGAGATAGAGCTCTTAACCGAAGATCTTGAGCTGTTGCCGGTGAGTCATTATGGAATAAGTAAGTTTGCTGGTGAGCGTCTTTTGGCAAATGTAATGCCAAACCATAATGTAACCATAGTGCGCCCTTTTAATATAATTGGCTACGAACAACCAGCGGATTTTCTGGTTCCAAAGATCATACGTCATTTTGCAGATAGACACCCATGCATACGGCTTGGCAATATAAGTACCTTGCGTGATTATATGGATTTGGATTCGTTGTGTCGAATTATGGTGCTCCTTTTGGATAAAACTAATACCTATAATGAAACAATCAACCTTTGTTCGGGGGAAGGGATTTCTGCGCAGAATGTGATTCATTTACTAACTGAACTCACAGAGCATTCTATCCATGTTGATATCGCTCCAGAATACATACGAAATAATGAAATTTGGAGTTTGGTGGGAAGCACTGAAAAATTAAAAAAACTTCTGCCGGAAGCTTTAACTTTTTCATTTCGTGATAGCCTTAGGAATATTTTGGAGAAAACGGATTCTGTACACGCCCATTTTTGCTGATATCATCCTGCAAGGGTGAAAATTGATGTGCTGGTTTATAATTCTTTTTTAATATGCATTCCGGCCTGCGAGAATATGGCATTTAATTTTTTGTCAGATATTGGTTTGTTGTGCAGACTTATTGAAGTAATAGGGAGTTTTATGATCAAAAGTAGCTCAGATAAAATTGCATTGATTACAGGCATTACAGGGCAGGATGGTGCGTATCTTGCACAGTTTTTGTTAGAAAAAAATTATATAGTTTATGCTGCGTATCGGCATAGCAGCGTAATTAATTTTTGGCGAATTCAAACGTTAGGAATCAAAAATCATCCTAATTTGCATTTAGTTGAATTTGATTTGACAGATATTACAACCATTCTTCATCTTTTAGAAAAAAGTAAAGCAACTGAGGTTTATAATTTAGCTGCGCAAAGTTTTGTAGGTACTTCCTTTGAACAGCCCATTGCTACTACAAAAATTACCGGGCTTGGCGTGTTGCATTTTTTAGAGGCGATTCGAATAGTAAATCCTCAAATTCGTTATTACCAGGCAAGCAGCTCGGAAATGTTCGGTCTGGTTCAAGCTGTCCCCCAAAATGAAATTACTCCTTTTTATCCGCGCAGCCCTTATGGAGTTGCAAAACTATATGCTCATTGGATGACCGTGAATTATCGTGAAAGTTATAATATTTTTGCTAGTAGCGGAATCTTGTTTAATCATGAGTCTCCTTTACGGGGGTTAGAGTTTGTTACTCGTAAAATTACTGATGGTATAGCAAAAATTAAATTAAAAAAACTTGATACATTGGAGCTGGGAAATTTGAATGCACAACGTGATTGGGGGTTTGCTAAAGAATATGTTGAAGGGATGTGGCTCATGTTACAGGCAGATAAGCCTGACACCTATGTTTTAGCCACTAACCGTACTGAAACGGTTAGACGTTTTGCTACATTAGCAGCCGAGACTGTCGGGATTAATATAGCCTGGGAAGGAACTGCTGAAAATGAAATAGGGATTGATATCAAGACAGGAAAAACCATAATCCGCGTAAATCCTGCTTTTTATCGTCCTGCTGAAGTAGACCTGTTAATAGGGGATGCTTCAAAAGCAAAAGAAGAATTAGGTTGGTCACCAAAGACGAGGTTAGAGCATTTATGCCAAATGATGGTTGAGATGGATATTTATCGTAATGAGCAAGATATTGAAATATGTCCGGAGGGCATGCCCATAGTGCTCGGTAATTGCGCTGTGGCTTAGCTGCGTATTCCACTGAAAATGAACGCTGATTCCCCGGGAAGGTGAACGGTATAAAATTATGATATTGCTGGCACCTTATTTTTTTCTAAAGCGTTCACGTTCAGTTAATTTTTTTATCTTTTCTCATAGATTCTCCTAATAATTTTAGCTCAAGTTGATGAGATTGGTTAATGAGTCTATCAATGATTGCATCAGCAACAGTTGGCTCGCCAATATAATCATGCCAATGTTTTATAGAGAGCTGACTAGTAATGAGCGTGGATTTGAGCTGATGGCGATCTTCAATAAGCTCTAATAAATCAAGTTGATCTTGGCGCCCCAATGGGTCAAGACCAAAATCATCAAGAATGAGTAAATCAAATTTAGAAAAATGATTCAGTAATTTGATATAGCTTCCATCGGCATGAGAGATCCGTAACTCTTCAAGCAATTTGGCCATACGTATATAACGAACAGATAATCGTTGCCTACAAGCTTGTTGTCCGATAGCTGCGTATTTCACTCCAAATCGATCACTGATTTCACTCTAAAACGATCACCGATTTTCCTTCAAATCGATCACTAGTTTCACTCCAAATCGATCACTGATTTCACTCAATTCGATCAGCGATTTCACTGCAAATCGATCACCAGTTTGATTAATTTATCTACAGTTTTTCTTGTAAAATCTGAGTTTATTACGTCCAGCCTGGTGCAGAAATGAGGAATAGAGTTAGTATGAAAAAATTAAGAGAAGTTTATCGATTAAAATTTGAATTTAATTACAGTAATCGACAAATAGCTGCGAGTGTAGGTATAAGCGCAGGAACTGTTTATGAGTATTTAAATCTTTGGCTCTTCCGGAATCCCCGTGGTATGCGTAATATATGAACAAATTAATTTAACTTGCTGAGCATAGTACACCATGATTTTTTCAACCAATTGAAAATTAGCGTTTAAAATCCAAGAAAAAATTGGATTTTAAATGACAGAGACTGAAATATTATTGTTTGCCTTGGAAGGATTGTTTAGCTGGAACAAGTCTAGGGTTGAATGTTTTGC
>CANJHO010000093.1 GCA_947474165.1 Legionellaceae bacterium | reverse complement strand
AATGGGATCTTCCACCACCAAAATAGCAGCTAATTGGTCATCAACAGCCATAAACATGACTGAAGCGCCATCGACACGATAGGCATCTGCTTTTTCAAGAAGAGAGGAAGTATCAATCCCATTCTCTTGCATCAGTTTGTCATTACCAATGGCGACAAAACGACCATTCACCGTGCCGATGACACCTTTTCCTGTCGGAGCATTAAAGTTTGTAACCGCTTCCAGAACAATATTTTTTTCATTTGCGGCGGTTACAATTGCAAATGCTTGTGGATGTTCACTGTTGTGCTCAAGACTTGCCGCCAGTGTTAAAACCCCGTTTTCTTCAAACGCATTGGTCGTCATAATACGCGTGAGCACCGGGCGGCCTTCCGTAAGCGTACCCGTTTTATCCACTACCAGCGTATTGATTTTTTCCATGCGCTCCAAGGATTCGGCATTTTTAATCAGCACACCTGCACGCGCGCCTTGTCCAATTCCCACCATAATTGACATAGGTGTCGCCAAACCCAGTGCACAAGGACAGGCTATGATTAACACGGATACGGCTGCAATAAGACCATAACTGAATGCAGGTTGCGGGCCCACTATGGCCCATACAATGAAAGCCGCCACTGCTATGAGTATTACAACAGGTACAAACCACCCGGATACCTTATCTGCTAATCGCTGAATAGGGGCTCGACTGCGCTGAGCATCACTAACCATTTGCACGATACGAGAAAGCATCGTGTCTTTTCCGACATGCAGTGCTTTCATGATAAAGCTGCCCGTCTGATTGATGGTAGCACCGATTACTTTCGACCCGATGCGCTTCAATACGGGCATTGGCTCACCTGTTACCATGGATTCATCCACATGACTGTGACCTTCATGTACCTCACCATCCACAGGAATTTTCTCGCCGGGGCGGACTCGCAGCAAATCACCCACTTGGATCATATCGAGTGACACCTCATCTTCGACACCATCTGCATCAATACGGTGTGCTATTTCTGGTGCAAGCTTCAGTAAAGCGCGAATAGCACCACCAGTCTGTTCTCGTGCTTTTAACTCCAACACTTGTCCTAACAAGACTAATGTTGTTATCACTGCCGCTGGTTCAAAATAAATGGCAACAATACCGTGGCTATTACGAAACGCTAATGGAAATAAATTTGGAAAAAGGGTTGCGACTAAACTGTATCCCCACGCCACACCAGTGCCCATGGCTACCAACGTAAACATATTTAAATGACGCGTTTTAATTGATTGCCAGCCACGTTGAAAGAAAGGCCATCCACCCCATAAAACCACTGGTGTTGCCAGTAGAAACTGCATCCAGATTGATATATTGGGTGACAGCCATCGATTCTGTATATGTTCACCCATTGCCAATGCAATGACAGGAATCGTCATCACGAGCGCGATCCAAAATCGATTTTTCATATCGACATACTCTGGATTTGGCCCTGCCTCTATCGTTGACTTTTCTAACTCCAACGCCATTCCGCAGATTGGGCAGTTACCTGGGCTGGTTTGGCGAATTTCTAAATGCATGGGACAGGTATAAATTAACCCATCCAATGTTTCTCCTGTAGAAGGGGCTATTGGGTGCTTGAGTACATCTTCATGCTGATGACAGCAACTATGCTTTTTCGATGGCTTGGTAGTTTTCATTTATGATTATGCCTATGATGAATATCAGGAAAATGGGGATGTGAATGCTTTATAGTTTCATGCTGGTGATAATGACTATGCGGCTCTTTGCCATCCCATAAAAAATCATGTACATGTTGGTGATGCTCATCATGAGCATGGCTGTGCTCATGACCAAGTAGTGCGTGTGTATGCTCATGCTCGTGATGCTCGTTGAGATGTAACCATACGCCAATTCCCATTAATGCTGCTGCAATCCAAAATAATATGGATGTTGTTTCATGAAAAAACAAAATGGCAATGGCAGCTCCTATAAATGGCGCGGTTGAAAAATAAGCTCCGGTTCTTGCAGTGCCTAACCCACGCAAAGCCAGAACGAATAGAACAAGGCTGGCACCATAACCAATAAAACCAACCAGGAACGCATAACTTATTGTTAACAAAGGCGGCAAAGTCATACTAAAACAAAGCGCAAGGCTTGTGCTCACGATGCCAGAGACAAACCCTTTACTTCCCGCAATGAACAAGGGATCACCAGCAGACACTTTGCGGGTAAAATTATTGTCAATCGCCCAACATAAACAAGCCCCCGCAATGGCCATGGAACCAGCCAACCCTTGTTGGCCTGTATCGAAGTGAGGCCATGACAATATGATACCTCCGATCACAATCAGAAACATACCAAGTACTATCCGATGTGAGGTGCTTTCCTTAAAAACAACCCAGGCTAGCAGGGCTGTAAGTACAGCTTCAATGTTCAACAATAACGAGGTTGTTGCAGCATTTGTTTGCTGCAAGCCGAACATTAATAATACGGGCCCCATAATCCCACCGAAACCGATAGCACCTGCCAACCAAATCCAATCACCTTTTACCAACCCTGAATGGCGCCAACCACTATCTTTGATCAACCGTATAAGGATTAATCCTATACCACTGCCGGCATACAACAAACCAGCAAGCAGCAAAGGTGAAATTTGACCCACGAGTTCTTTGGCAAAAGGCGTACTGGCTCCAAAAAACAACGCGGCTCCAAGAGCGGCACAGGTAGGTGAAATTAATCGACTGTTTAACATGGTTGCCATCTCAAATTTGAATCAATTATCAATAAAAATGAAGTTACTATGCGTTTCTTAACCCAATTGGTACACATCTAAATTTAAGGTACTTATATAAGGTTGGTTTTGAAATCCCTAATTGCAGAGCTATTTTCTCAGAAGATAATTCACCTTGACGATAAAGTGCTTCAGCAGCGCATGCCTTTTCAGCCGCTTGCTTGGTAAGTCCTTGAGGCCGACCGCCTGTCCTACCTCTCGCACGCGCGGAAGATAATCCAGCCATGGTGCGCTCTCTAATCAAATCTTTTTCAAACTCAGCCAAAGATGCGAAAAGATTAAACATCAGTCTGCCTTGAGCTGTTGTTGTATCAATAGGATCTTGGATACTAATAATCCCAACTCCCCTTTGAATTAACTCATTAAACGTTGTAATAAGATGCTGCAATGACCGACCCATACGATCGAGTTTCCATATGATTAATGTGTCACCAGACTTTAGAAGGGAGAGTAATTCATTTAACTTAGGGCGGTCGGTTTTAGCTCCCTTGGCCACTTCTTTAAATATTTTCTGACAACCAATTTTTGTTAGCGCATCAACCTGCAAATCTAAATTTTGGTCTCTAGTTGATACTCGGGCATACCCATACTTCATTCGATCGTTCATTATACTCACGCTTTATAAGTTCTTTTAACTTTGATAGAATTAACCATTTTCATTAACTATAAAGCCTTTGTTTTCATGATGCTAGTGAAAGATGGTCAGTAGTTAATAATAACCAGCGTTTTTTTGAACTCCCTCATCTGGCCAAAAAACGCACTGACTTCATTTTTTATTCACAAAATGGGTGCTTACGAAGATTCTGCCAAAACTCATGCACAAGCCGGTGTATTGGAAGCAAATCTTGGAATAGAATCCTGCTCGAAAAACAGTAAGTAAAATTCTAAAAATTATTGCTAGTCATGACATTGTTCCTGACAATATCAGACCAAATTGCATTTTAATCGAGGCGCTTTTTGCAGTGCCTCGATTAAAATGTAAGAAGTTAACCAAGCCTATGAAGCTCTATATGAGATACCTAATCAACAAGTTTCTTTTTTTCCATGGATTATCATTTGATTAATCCAGTTATCAATTTCATCGCTATGCCAAGCTAGGGTAGTACCATTTAATTTAACAGGCTGAGGAAATTTACCTGTTAACCACCATCTTCTTAATGTTATGCGATTTCTTCCAATCATTTTTTCTAAGTCAGGAATAAATAAAATTTTTTGAGCTACACTAATTTGTTGATGACTTTCAAACATAATAACCTCCTGACAGTGTTAATTGATTGCCGTTTTCCACCCATTTCATATAAGGCTCCCTTGCGCCATTTAGTCTTCAATCTGATTAATTTCAACGATGTACTTTGAGCGTCGATTTTTTTTAGGATGTATATCCAAAATGATTTGATAGAGCTTTACGAGTTGCGACTCAGATAAAAAATCGGTCGGCAGCATATTTTGACAGTGAATTGAGCGAAGATGCTCTAATGATGAATTGGATAATTCAGCAATATTTTTTAAGTTATAATTAGTTGACTCCAAAAGGTATTGGATGATTCCTTTGTATATTTGTACTTTGGTATTGGGCTGAAGCATCTTTTACTCCTTGTGCATGTTATTTTTGTGCGTCCAAAGTGGTCCCATTGCGGCGATGATCGGTGGGGGCTTTGGGGGGATGAATGACACTGAAGATGTGATAGGACATTGAAACAAAAGATATCGGGGTATAAAGGGAATAGCCCATTGAAAATAATGAGCCATTCCTTCATGTATGGTTTTCTGAGAAAAATTGCGCATGACGGTATCCATTAGTAATTTTAATTAATCCTAACGCAATAATACCGCAAATGAGAAATATATCAATATAATTCTCTTATCGAGAATTGATTTATTTTACTTTATATATCTGGTGCTCTGTATATTGGTCGCCGCTCCATAGATGTTTTGTTGTTCTGTAACTCCATTCTTCTCCAAGAATATATCTAACTTTAAACGCCATGTAACAGCGATCCAATTTTTGAGGATCGACGAGTCCCTTTAAATTAGGGAAGGGGTCATCATGAAATTGATATATCAATTCATTTGCAGAATTCCTAGTAAACTCCACTTTTAAGCCGACCATTCTATCCCGTTCACCGACCATGCGTTCAAACGCAACCAAATCACCCTTTTTAAAATCATTACCATAAGACTTACTCAATCCCATAGTCATTAGCTCTGAGAACAATTCTAAGGCTCTTTCTTCCCCATATTCTTGTTTTAATAACTTAAAAACATTTTCAAATAAGCCAAAAAAGGCAGCATTATATGTTGTCATGATTTACCCTCGTATAAAAATTATTCCAATGTGTTTGATAAAGTAATGCTTCGTCTTGGGTTGTGTTTAAATCAACCCAGGAGGTTCTTCGTAACCAGCTTGTTGCTAAAAGGAAAACCGATAATAGACCAGAAAGATATAACCCCGGAGCATAATTGGATGCAAAATGATGTTCCACACATAGTAAAACAATGGGTGTGCTGCTGCTAAATACTGTAATACTTAAGTTAAAAGATAGCGATACACCGGAGCATCTAATTCCAAAAGGAAACGCCGTCACAAGTAAGGCAAAAATAGTAGATGTGATGATCGCTGTTAAGATCGAGAACAAAGCAATAGAAATCATCACACAGACCATGCTCCCAGATTCAAACATATAAAAAATCCAGGGCGATAACACAATGGTACCTAATATTGCCCATTTATAGACTTCAAACACAGGAAATTGTTCAAAAAATTTTGCAAATAATGGAGACAACAGCATCATCAATATAATTGCTAAAGATAGTACTAATAAGCTATCTGTTTGACTGTATCCCAAGATCGTTGTCAGATAATAAGGAAGATGAACGATAATGGTACTGGTTGTTACAGAGTATGAAGCTACAACAAAAAAACCAAAAATTATCGTTGGCCAATACTTTTTAAGAAGCGATCGAACTGGTTTTTTAACAATCAAATTATTTTTTTCGGCCAAGGCAAACAAATTAAAATCATTTAAATAATAGCGTAAGTAAGCTGCAATGCCCCCCAAGGGTAGAGCCAATAAAAATGGCAACCTCCAGAACCACTCATTGAGTATATGATGCGATACCAATTGCTCCGTCATGACACAAACAACGATGCCAAGTAACAACCCCACAAATACACTTGATAGAACGGCAGCACCAATAATGCGTTGATGCTGAAATGCATACCTTTCAAAAAGTAATACCACAGCACTTCCTTCTTCTCCACTCACTGCAATTCCTTGTATCAGTCGCAATAATAAGAGTAATGCTGGGGAGAGTAATCCTAATGCATTGTATCCGGGGATTAATCCAATAAGAAATGTAGTAACTGTAGCCAAGATGATCGTCATTGATAGAGAATAGCTTCTTCCTTTTTTGTCACCTAAATAACCAAACAACAAAGCACCGATTGGTCTGGTTAGATACCCACAAGCAAAAACACCAAATACAACCAAATAAGATAAATATGTATTATCAAAGTCAAAAAAGGTCTGTTTAATTTGCGGCGCAAGAAAAGCATACAGCGTGAAATCATAAAATTGCATCGTATTGCCAAGCAACGCACCAAAGCTTTTTTTATAATCTAGCACGGATAGGAAACCTGATAATATTTGTACTTGAGGTGGGTTCGTTGCTTACATTATACCCAATAATCCTATCTTCGATAATCGTTTTGATCTGCGCGAAGCAGTGGTCACCCATTGCATTAAATAAATCTCGTTGTTCCTGCATATTAAGCACGAACTCTTGACCATCAGATTTAGTTGCAAATGAATACAGAAGGGTTAAGCCCAGCTGTTTTCTAACGACAACAACGCCCTTATTAATACCATTTTTTCGTTCCATATTATTTTTTAAAATATTGTAATATCGGGGGTCATAGGTTTCATCCCAGGTATAGAAATCTTTTTGACTGTAAAAGGTTTTAGAAATTGAGCCGTTATAACGGTATGAGCCATCTTTAAAGATGTTATACGCTATTTGCGGGCGATAGGACAAAATAGTCATTTTTCCTGACTCATCTACCACATTAATTGAAAAGTGATGTATTCCATTGTCGCCAATGATTTCTTTGTATATCTTGCCTAATTTATAGCAGTTTTCAAAAGAAATAGTGGCTCCATTTTCATGAAGTTTTGGTAACTCATGCCGAGGTAGAACAATATATTTTTCCATAATTACATCCTATTACAACTTACAACTTACGTCTTATTCAATAAATGCGACTTTTCTCAATAATTCATCCGTGATTCGAATCCCTAGCCCTTTAAAAAAAGATTCAAGACATACCCCTATAATCCTTGAGCGCTCTTCTCCATCAGCGTTTGTGACAATGATTTTATTATAAAGATCAAAACAAAAATCGAGACTCTCTTCCATGTTGGCGTCAGGAATTTGTTTCAAAACAGGCAACAGCTGAAGAAGTATTTTTTTTAGTACGCAGGTATTTACCATAGAGTATTTATGTTCCAAGGAAATTGTTGGGATGGCATAGGCATCTAATTCACCAATTTGCCCCAATCGCTCTTGCTCGGCTAATATTTTTTCTTCTAGTTCTTTACAACCATATTCACCGCACGGATCGCCTTGTCCGGTAATAAGCCAAGTAGGATCAATTTTAAATAGTTCAGAATAGCTTATGATGTTTTCTAAGCTGAGTGTCCTTTTGCCATTTTCATGCTGCGAATAAGTGGATGCAGGAATCGCATACTTTTCAGTTAGTTCTCTGGCAGTCTTGTATCCCGAAGCGATCCTGGTAATTTTTAAACGCTTAGGGATATCTGCAATAAAGTGGGTCATGTAGGTATTAGGCAAATGCGAATGGCTTAATTCTATTATAAATTACTAATCGAGTAAATAAATTAAAATATTCTCAAATATGGAATGATTATGTGGAAAATTAGCCCTAGTTGAGCAAGTACGCTGGGTAAAAATAACACCGTTTGAAAGATGATTGCAGATGCCCATATGTTATCATACTGAAAATCACGCGTTTTTTATGTAACCAACTTACATATGGTCATCTTATTTTGATTGCGTTACATCCTGAAACGTTAATAATCGCAACCCATTTGCAACCACAATAAGGCTTGCTCCCATATCAGCAAAAACGGCCATCCAGAGCGTGGCAATTCCTGCAAGAGCTAGTGCAAAAAAAATGATTTTAATCGCAATGGATAAGCCAATATTTTGACGTAGCACCTGCATGGTTTTTCGGCTTAAATCAATGAAGAAGGGCAATTTAAGTAAATTATTATTCATTAAAGCCACATCCGCAGTTTCTAAAGCTGTATCCGTCCCTTTCCCCATGGCAAAGCCCACAGTGGCTTTGGCAAGGGCTGGGGCATCATTGATACCATCGCCTACCATTCCCACAGAATGATAGCGTGCAATCAAATCATCGATGGCTCGAAGTTTTTCTTCTGGCAACACGTTGGCTTGTACTTCGTCAATACCAACCAACTTTGCAATAGCATTGGCTGTTATCGGATTATCTCCTGTTAAAATACACGTTTTAATCCCACGTTGATGCAAGGCGCTTACAGCCAACTGACTAGTTTCACGCACAGTGTCAGCGACTGCAAAAATGGCCAACACTTGTTTTGTGTTGCTTAAAATAACCGTGGTTTTTCCTTGTTCCTCCAAAGTTTTTAATTGTTTTTCAATGTCTGGATTGCATATTTGATTGTCTTCCGCGAGCTGGTGATTTCCTACATAATGCGGCTCGCCATTGATAGTGCCCATGACACCACGCCCGGGGAGTGCTTCAAAGACAACAATGGGCAAGAGTGATTTGCCCGGTTGCTTTTCTTGCCAATAAGTAATCAGTGCTTGAGCGACCGGATGTTCAGAATGGCTATCTATACTGGCCGCCAGTTGTAGAAAGTAATCCTCTTGCTGCTCGTCAAAGGCAATGAAATCGGTAACAACCGGCTTGCCTTCAGTTAATGTTCCGGTTTTATCCAAAGCAATCATTTTTAAATGCCTGCCATTTTCTAAGTAAGTGCCTCCTTTAATAAGAAGTCCATGTTTTGCTGCCGCAGCAAGGCCACTAACCACGGTTACAGGCGTAGAAATAACCAAGGCACAGGGACAGGCAATGACGAGCAGGGTTAATGCCTTATAAACCCATAAATAAAAGGGCACACTCCAAACAAGTGGAGGCACAATGGCAACGCCCAAAGCAAATAAGACCATAAAAGGGGTATAGTATTTGGCAAATTGGTCAACAAATCGTTGGGTTGGTGCACTCTGTGCTTGGGCTTGCTCAACGGTTTTACCAATTCTTGCAAGCAGGGTATCGCCTGATGCTTCAGTAACCTTAAATTGAAAGGAGCCACGCTCATTGAGCGTGCCTGCATACACCAGATCACCGGGTTGTTTGGTCATCGGCATAGACTCCCCCGTAATGGGAGCCTGGTTAATTGAACTTTTCCCACTAATAATTTCTCCATCAAGCGGGATACGCTCACCGGGTTTGACCCAAACAATTGCCCCAATCGTCACTTGACTTACCGATATTTTTTGCCAGTTGCCATCTTCTATTTGGACTGTTGCTTCATCTGGTGCAAATTCCATGAGCTTTTGAATCGCAAGCCTTGCTTTGTCCAGTGAATAACGTTCAATGCGTTCCGCTAAGGCAAATAATACGGTGACCATGGCTGCCTCCGGCCACTCACCAATTAAAATTGCTCCAATAATGGCAATCATCATCAAGCTATTGATGTTCATGGTTTTCGTGCGAAGAGCCAACCATCCTTTTTTAAATGTGGGCAAACCACTGGATATCATGGCTGCCAAGGAAAGCCCTAGTACCCAAAGTGATTGCTCAGTTGACACGATAATGGCTACCAGTTCTGCGGTGAGAGCTAATGCACCTCCGAAGCCAATGAGCCACCAAGAGGACTGGTTGTCCTTCCTGTTTTGTGGGCGTGTAGATGCATTTTCTTTGATGGTCACACTCATGCCGAGAGATTCAATATTTTTTTGCAGGACGTCATTTTGCGGGAGATGATGATGAATGGTTACTTCTTGAGTCAAAAAGTTGAAATCCATCTTTTCAATTTCAGAGATTCTCAGGAGTTGCTGGCGAATCAATTTTTCTTCCGCGGGGCAATCTAAACCCTCAATACTCAGGGTGGTTATCGTGATTGGTTCATTCATAATGGCGCCCCTTCGTGGTAATGATTGCGACAATGCTTAGAAAAAAGGGATTACAGAACCTCATGGCACGCCACCGGTTCTTCTTCGATAAAATGGCTAATGATGTCGTCTAAGATACAGCGAACATGCTCATCGGCAATCTCATAAAAAATATGCTTTCCGTCTCGATTTGCACACAACAATCGTGCCGAACGAAGTAGACGTAAATGATGACTAACTAAAGGCACAGAAAGCTGTAATTGCTGTGCTAAGTCAGTTACTGATTGAGGCTTTTCAAGGCATGTAAGCAATAGCTTAAGTCGATTTACCTCACCCATCAAATGTAAAATATCTGTTATTGTTGCTAAAGTATTGTCTGAAAGAGGCTTCACATGATTTAATACTTAAATAAGTGTTTAAGTATAATCTAACCAAAAAATAGCGCTGTCAAGGATTACCCTTCAAAGGGGAGATGCTACTATAAACAGGCAAAGAAGAAATAAACTAGCAAAGGATTGTTTTAATGCGAGGCAAATATTGTTTCATTGCTTTACTCATCATCGATACTTTAACCAACTTGGTCTATGCCGCCAATGTATTAACCTTTAAACAAGCCTTAAATATAGCGTATGAAAATAATCCATCCTTTCAGGCACAACAAACGACTATTGAACAGGCTAAAGGTCAATTTGTACAGTCGAAGTTGTATCCAAACCCTACTGTAGCTATACAGGCTGAAAATATTGGAATCCCTTCAACGCTAGAATCGGGCTATACGGGTACAGAAACAACCATTTCAGTCTCTCAACCCATCCCATTGGGGAAGCGGTTATATTATCAAGGCGTGGCCGCTAAAATGGAGTATTTTGCTGCCTGTTTAAAATTGGAAGCCACCCGATCGTCTTTATACATTGATGTGGGACAAACCTATATTGAGGCCTTTTATGCCCAATATTGGACGAAGGCTGCTAAACGGCTTGTGAGTGTAAACGAAGAAGTAGTTGCAAGCATTCAAAAGCGACTTGATATTGGCGCTAATTCGGAAGTGGATTTAAAGTTGGCAGAATTGGCTCTTGATGAAGCGGTTATCGTGTTTGATAGGGCTAGAAGGAATGAATTAAAAACAAAGATAACACTCGCTAATTTAATTGGGATGCCTCACCTTAAAAAAAGTATCTTGAATGAGGAGGGTTTAACCCACCATCTTGATAGTTGGTCAGTGATAAAGAAGAAAGTGGTCAATAGTAATCTTATTAGAGCGCAAATGGCTCTCATTAAGGCAATGAGCTCACAAATCACGGCAGCTCAAAAACAAGTTTGGCCTGATTTAAATCTTCAATTAGGTTTTCGCCATTTTCAGCTAGATGATGAAAAAGGACTGGTTCTTTCTGCTAACGCGCCTATACCTCTATATAACCAGAACCAAGGCAATATCTACACCGCCCAAGCAAAACGCAATGAAACCATTAAGAATTTACATCTATTAAAATTAAACTTAGATACGACACTGTATGCGGCTTATTTAGATGGCTTGCAAAATAAGGAAGAGGTACAGAAAGTTACTGAGAGAATGTTACCTAATGCCAAGAAAACGGTAGAGTTAGCTAAAGATGGTTTTCAGCAAGGTCGCTATACCTATCTGATTCTCTCCAATGCTATGCTAAACCTCAGTCGTGAAGAAGAGCATTATACAAGAGCACACGCGGATTATCATAAAGCACTTATTAAAATACAAGGGTTGCTAATGAGTAGCAAAATGCAAAATAACACACGGTGATTAATTCCAGGCACGAGTTAACACCTT
>CANJHO010000092.1 GCA_947474165.1 Legionellaceae bacterium | reverse complement strand
TCGATAATCAAGAAGAAGAAATGAGCCTGGATGACTATCTAGAGTTATGCCGCACTGATCCCACGGCCTTTGCCAACCCCGCTCAGCGCCTCTTAATGGCCATCGGTGAACCTGAAATGCTCGATACGCGCCATGATCCGGTGCTATCCCGTATTTTTTCTAATAAAATTATTTCCCATTATCCTTGTTTCAATGAATTTTATGGCATGGAAGAACCCATCGAACAAATGGTTGGCTTTTTAAAACATGCCGCTCAAGGTTTAGAGGAAACCAAACAAGTATTGTATCTACTTGGCCCTGTTGGTGGCGGCAAATCATCCATTGCCGAAAAATTAAAAGATTTAATGCAAAAAACACCCTTTTATGCAATCAAAGGTTCCCCTGTTTTTGATTCACCCTTGTCCTTATTCAATCCCGAAGAAGATGCTGCTTTACTACAAGAACGTTATGGCATCCCCAGCCGATATTTACGCTATATCATGTCGCCTTGGGCTATCAAAAGACTCCATGAATTTAATGGGGATATTAATCAGTTTCGCGTGATTAAAGTGAAGCCGTCTCGTACGAAACAAATTGCCATTGCCAAAACTGAACCAGGGGATGAAAACAATCAAGATATTTCATCCTTAGTGGGTAAAGTAGATATTCGAAAACTTGAAGAATTTTCTCAAGATGATCCCGATGCCTACAGTTATTCAGGTGGTCTTTGCCGTGCAAACCGCGGTTTGCTCGAATTTGTTGAAATGTTTAAAGCCCCCATCAAAGTCCTGCATCCTTTGCTGACTGCCACTCAAGAAGGAAACTACAATGGGACAGAGGGCTTGTCCTCGATTCCATTTGAGGGCATTATTGTCGCCCACTCCAATGAAGCGGAATGGCAAACCTTTCGTAATCATAAAAATAATGAGGCATTTATTGACCGGATTAACATCGTCAAAGTTCCTTATTGCTTACGGGTTTCTGAAGAATTAAAAATCTATCGTAAACTCATTGAAAACAGTTCGCTCAACACCGTCCCCTGCGCCCCTGGCACCTTGGATATGTTGGCACAATTTTCTGTGTTGACTCGCTTAAAAGAACCCCAAAACTCGAGTATTTATTCTAAACTGCGTGTTTATAACGGTGAAAGTCTAAAAGATACTGATCCAAAAGCTAAATCCTATCAAGAATATCGAGACTTTGCGGGCGTTGATGAGGGAATGAGTGGGATCTCCACGCGGTTTGCCTTCAAAATCCTCTCTAAAGTATTTAATTTTGATCACACTGAAATTGCAGCCAATCCGGTGCATTTATTGTATGTCTTAGAACGCCAAATTGAGCAAGAGCAGTTTCCACAAGAATTGCATGAGCGCTATTTAAATTTTATCAAAGAATATTTGTCGCCCAAGTATGTTGAATTTATTGGTAAAGAAATTCAAACAGCTTATCTAGAATCCTACTCTGAATATGGACAAAATATTTTTGACCGCTACATTACCTATGCAGACTTCTGGATCCAAGATCAAGATTATCGGGATCCCGATACCGGCGAAATTTTTGATAGGGGCGCACTCAATGCCGATCTAGAAAAAATTGAAAAACCAGCTGGAATTTCTAACCCTAAAGATTTTCGCAACGAAGTCGTCAATTTTGTATTGCGTGCTCGAGCCAATAATCAGGGCAACAATCCGAAATGGAATAGCTATGAAAAATTACGCTCCGTGATTGAGAAAAAAATGTTTTCTAACACAGAGGATTTGTTGCCGGTTATCTCCTTCAATGCCAAAGCCTCTGAAGATGACAAGAAAAAACATGCTGAATTTATCGCACGGATGGTAGACAAAGGATATACCGCCAAGCAGGTGAGACTGCTTTGTGAGTGGTATTTGCGTGTGCGAAAATCACAGTAATCCGTAGCGCATCAACCGATTGACTGGGAAAATCAATGACTCAATTAATTGATCGACGAGAAAATGCAGGTAAAAAAAGCACGGTCAACCGTCAGCGCTTTCTGCGTCGCTATAAAAATCAAATCAAACGGGCGGTCTCTGAGGCCATGGGCAAGCGCAGTATTACTGAAATTGACAAAGGTGAGCAAATCACCATCCCCTCCAAAGACACCTCCGAGCCCCGATTCCAGCACGGCGAAGGGGGACAAATTGACCGAATTCTCCCTGGTAATGATAACTTCAGTACAGGGGATCGCATCAGACGGCCCAGTCGCGAAGGGGATGATAGTGGGGGAGGGGGGGGCGATGCCAGCAACAGTGGTGAGGGGGAGGATGATTTTGTCTTTCAACTCTCTCGCGAAGAGTTTCTGGAATTATATTTTGAAGATCTAGAGCTCCCCGATCTCGTCAAAAAAGAATTGGCACGAATCACGACCCTTAAAACCGTGCGATCAGGTCTCTCAACCAGTGGGATCCCCAGTAACATTAATGTCCCCCGCTCGATGCGCCAGGCCACAGGCCGCCGCGTGGCGTTGGCATCCCCTTACAAACGGACCTTGAAACAACAAGAAGAAGCCCTTCGCATACTAATAGCCGAGCCCAATCCCGATCAAATAGAAGTATTGCGCCTACAAGCAGACATTGAACGGCTTAAAAAGAAAATTGCGACATTCCCTTTTATTGATACCATCGACCTACGGTACAACAACCGTATCAAGGTTCAAGCCCCCTCAACACAAGCGGTGATGTTTTGTGTGATGGATGTGTCAGGCTCAATGGATGAACCTAAAAAAGACATCGCCAAACGTTTTTTTATTTTGCTCTATCTCTTTCTCACTAAAAATTATGAAAAAATTGAACTGGTGTTCATCAGACATCACACTTCGGCAAAAGAAGTCAACGAGCAAGACTTCTTTTATTCCCGCGAGACAGGGGGTACCGTTGTCTCAAGCGCGCTTGAGTTGTTGTATAACACCATCGAGACGCGCTACCCCACGGAGGCCTGGAATATTTATGTCGCTCAAGCCTCAGATGGTGACAATTGGAATGCGGACTCCCCTTATTGCTTAGAGTTGCTTAAAGACAAAATTATGCCCTTGTTGCAATATTATGCCTACATTGAAATCATGCCTCGCCATCATCAAAGCCTTTGGGAGGTCTATCTTCAAGTGAAAACACTGTATGGCAACTTTGCGATGGAAAACATTGACAATGTGGTTGATATTTATCCTGTGTTTCGTGAATTATTTAAAAGGAAAACGGTATGAAAAAAAAACCGTTATCAACAGGGGCTGAATGGACCTTTGAGCTGCTACAAAGTTATGACCGAGAAATTGCGCGCCTTGCAAAGCAATTTAAACTCGACACCTACCCCAATCAATTAGAGGTCATCTCTGCTGAACAAATGATGGACTCTTACGCCTCCGTTGGCATGCCGATTGGCTACCATCATTGGTCCTTTGGTAAACATTTTATGGGCGTGGAAAAAAGCTATCAGCGCGGTGAAATGGGATTGGCCTATGAACTTGTTATTAATTCCAATCCCTGTATTGCCTATCTGATGGAAGAAAATACCATGGCCATGCAGGCATTGGTTATCGCCCATGCTTGCTATGGTCATAATTCATTTTTCAAAAATAATTATTTATTTAAAATGTGGACCTCTGCTGATGCCATTATTGATTACCTGGTTTTTGCTAAAAATTATATCAGCGAATGTGAGGAGCATTACGGCATTGATGAGGTCGAAACCCTACTCGACGCTTGCCATGCGCTCATGAATTATGGCGTGGACCGTTACAAACACCCCACCCCCTTGTCCATACAAGAAGAAAAAATCCGCCAACAAAATCGCGCCATCTATTTGCAAACCCAAGTGAATGAATTATGGCGGACTATTCCACCCCACAAAGCCACCGATGTTGAAAGGACAAGCCCTCGTTTTCCGGAAGAGCCCCAAGAGAACATTCTCTATTTTATTGAAAAAAATGCACCCTTACTTGAACCCTGGCAACGCGAGATCGTGCGCATTGTTAGAAAAATTGCCCAATATTTTTATCCCCAAGGACAAACCAAAGTGATGAATGAAGGATGGGCTTGTTTTTGGCATTACACCCTATTGCATGCGATGTATGAAGAGAAGCTTGTAACGGACGAATTTATGTTAGAGATCCTTCAAAACCACACCAATGTGATCATGCAACCTACCTACAATAGCCCCTACTTTAACGGCATCAACCCCTACACGCTAGGCTATCATATGATGCAAGACATCCGCCGCATCTGTGAACATCCGACAGAAGAAGATGCCCATTGGTTTCCTTCGCTGGTCAATACAGACTGGTTAACTAGCCTAGATTATGCCATGCGCAATTTCAAAGATGAGAGCTTTATTGCACAATATTTATCACCCCATATCATACGAGAACTCAAATTGTTTCATATCATCGATGATGACCAACATCCTGAGCTGATTGTCGGCGCCATTCACGATGATCAAGGCTATCAACTAATCCGTGAAGCCCTATCAAAACAATATAATTTGAGCCATTTGGATCTGGATGTACAAATCGTTTCGGTTGATCTAGTGGGCGATCGCGCCCTAACCCTACATTACACCCAACAAAACCGAGTCCCCCTCGGCAAATCAACAATGGATGTCTTAAAACACCTACACTATTTATGGAAATTTCCTGTCATCTTGAAAGCCATCGACACCCAAGGAAAAATCACAACGGAATACCACTGTCCACCCAAAGCACCCCTGAGCGAATAATTTAAGACCCATACGTGAGCAATGGGTATACATTAAAGACACTTGTTGATATTATCCCCGGATCATTATTAACCGATAGACAAACCATGCCTTTAACTCAAACGACTCGTGATGAAAAACAAAATCTTGTGGTAGTGACTTTATTTGAAACGCATTTAGCAAAATTCATATTAGAACACGCTGAGGTGTATCAAACCGTCTATTTTAAACTCATCGACAGTATCATGGCGCTAACAAAAGAATCCCCGACACAGAATGCCACACTTCGAGCATTTTTTCGAAACAAACCTGAGGGTTATGATCTGCCCAGATACCTCTACACTGTGTTTTCACGAGTGAATGAAAGCTACCCAGGCCATGATTCATTTGAATCTTTAAAAAGCAATTTCAATATTTTAGCCTCGGATTATTTTCTCAAAATTATAGCGGATGAATTATTAAATGCTAAATTAGCGGAGTCCCCTTTACCCCCATCGCCTTCACTTGGGTTTTTCCCCCCACAAAGTCCCGGAAAAAGAAGCCCTTACGATCCAGCCCGTTGTGCAACATTATTTTTGCCTGAAAACCGTGGCGTGCTTCCCATTGAAGAAGATGAAGATGACGCGGTTGAGTTGAGTACGCAGGATATCGGAATAGTCTCCATAGATTGCGTCCCTGATACATTTAAACACTATTTTGAGAAAGCTGTTTATCCAGCTCGGTTCAATTATAATCCTGATGAAAACAGTTTTGTTGGCCAATGGTTACGAGAAAGGCATCTACCGATCATTGCAGGTGCCTCTGGATCAACCGATCTATTATTTTCACGCCTGTTGCCTTTGGCCCATTTATCCCCTGCTGAGGTCCAATTATTAATAGTGGCCCAAGCCTGTAGCTTAATCGCCTCAGGCCATCACTCATTCTTTGAAACCCTGTTGGTCGCCGACCATTTTGGTCATACGTTAAGAGATACCGACACCTTAATCGATTACTATTTACAGTGTTTTCCAGCAACCGTGCGTCAATCCCCGACGTTTATTGCATTTTTAGACAGTGAGCCCGTCAAGAACCTACTCACTGACATGCCATTATTTGATCTCTCGCATGATATGAGCCCTACTGCTCAATTTTTTGGTGCGCTCGCCAGGCCACGCACCGCGCCTTATTAACCGCGCTAAGTTATTTCAAAAACGATCCTTACAAGCCATTTAAGAAAATGATAGCATGACCGCTGTGTAACACAACGGTCATGCTATCAGTTTTTTTTATGACAAAAGGGAGATC
This sequence comes from Legionellaceae bacterium, assembly GCA_947474165.1. Lineage (GTDB taxonomy): Bacteria > Pseudomonadota > Gammaproteobacteria > Legionellales > Legionellaceae > CANJHO01. The sequence goes on along the minus strand of CANJHO010000092.1, from coordinate 5,894 downwards.
ATCATGGGAATAACAACCGATTTAAAAAAATATACGAACCAGTTCAATACACAAGTCGAGACAATAAAACATTCAATCCCAATAGAAATTAATGAAACAACACCACCAGGAGACCTTGACAAGATCCACCTAGGGATTGCCCAGGCTATCGTTAACCTAGATACGGCCATAACAACATTTGAAAAACAACTAGCAGGCGTCAAAAGAACCAATGACGCATCACCCAACAATCCTAAACAACCCGAGATAAATCAGCTTTTTGCAACCGCTGAAGCTACAAAAACTACCACAGTAACATTAAGAGACCAGTATCGTACGACGCTATCCCAATCGACGCCAGCGCAGGCTGACACCGCCTCAATGGGTGAAGCATCAAGCGCTAGCTCAACACCACGCAATCAGAGAAGACCTTTAGCATCTGAGTCAGCAGCCCAAGTTACAAATCCTCTGGACGCAACAAATAAACGCCTTCAAGAGAATATAGCGCAATTAACTACTCAACTTGTCGCAGCAAAGCAGCAAATTGACTCGCTTACAACATCAATTGGGGTTCAAAAAGCACAGCTCGAATCACAGCAAAGACTACTGGATCTGCAACATTCATCGAAGAAACCTTCAGCCCATCCATTGACAGACACATTAGGCCAAATCCTGACATTAAGATACGAACCACATGCAACAGGCATTAAGAAACTGGTGAAACAATTCACTGATTATGTGCTGGAATTAGAAGCGAAAGCCGCCACTGCTAACGAAACAGCAACACAAGTGTTGGTTCTGGAGCAATTAAACCTCGCCCTAAAACTCCTAACAAGACAGATAGAACCTAAGGCATTTTCTACAGAGATAGCCTTTCTCCCAGGTCATCCCAGAAAAGAATTAAGAAGACTGGGTGAAATCATGGCACTGTTGGGTGCTGCCGTATTAGCCGCATTAGGAACCGCACTGGGCTTGGGCGTGATTGTCCCTTCTGCCGCCATTGTAGTCCCCGCAATCGCAGCGAGCGCAAGCCTCCTCACCCTTACAGGGCTAGGCACGCTATTTAATGCCCGCTCAAAAGGGATGCATCAAACGGCAGAAGCAATAGTACATCATGTTGGCAAGCTAGCGCCTGAGTCTATCATTGCAACCCCAATGCAATAACCCATCAGGGGTCCCATCAACAGTGTTGATGGGACCCCTGGTGTTTGTTCGGCAAGATGTTGTTATAAATATGACCTTCATGTACAATACAAGTCTTTTAAGACCCAGAAGAGACTACTATGCCCATGCCTTCAGCAAAACAACTTGATGACAATCTATTTTTCACTCACACCACACACATATTGCCCGCAAATGGCCTCATGACGCCCGGGGCTCTCGGCGTACCAGGCACAAGACATCCCGAGCTACCCATTTTTCCAACTAGAATGACCTTGCATTGGTTCCCACAGGCTCTTATAGAGCCCCATCTTAATTGGCCAGAAAATGTTGCGCATCAATATTTCATCCTAGAGCCAGCCAAATATCTAAAATCAACCCTGTACGGTGGTTTTGTAGAAGATTTCATGTCATTGGGTTCTCATCGATTGAGCAAGGAAGCTGTTATCTTTGCTCCAGAAGACCAAATTGAATCGGCAAAGCTAGCACTCTATCCAGGGTACAATGGAACCTTGCTAGGCTATGTCAATATAGGCGACATGAAAAAAACATTAAACCATCTCATTGATGTCAAAACACCGGGTTTTAAGCTTACTGTTCCCCAGAACCAACAAAAGCAAAAACTATCGTTTGATTTAGATACGCTGCTTATCAAATTTTCCGCCCTAGATTTAAGTAAGCTTGATGAAACCGATAGGGAGCTCCGCTATGTTAAAGAGAGCATTAAGAAGGCTTGTGAACAAAATCCCAGACCCAAAACAATAGAACTAGACGCTGATGCCGAACCCAATGAACTTTATATCATCTTCAATGGTAAGAAAATAAACGCAAGACAATTTTTCAGGGCATGGGAGACTCAAGGCTTATATTTTGGCCCCCACCACGGCACTTCCTTCCAACATCTAGATACTTATACCAACCGTTATGCAGAGATGACACTTCAATCTGCCATCCCCGTTGGCGATAAAACCCTTACGCAAATCAAAGCCTGCGTCAGAGACATCAAGAAGATTTTAAAAGAACGAAAATTCCCACCCCAAGTGCTAGATTACTTCGAACAAAAAATAGAAATTGACTTATTAGAGCACTGGATTCCCACATTGGGCACGATTGCACTCGAAAGAAGGGATTTAGACTCAAAATTTCAACAACTTAACGAGATGGTCTCACAATCGACCGTTTTATCAAAAATCCAAATCAAGCAGAAACCTATCTATGAAGAGAAAGCCATACCCAAACAAGTAACCGCCACCTTACTAACCGAATACACCGGCACGCTTTTTTCAGCTTATAAACGACAACATGGGGACTTGGTTGATGGGGTCGCAGTGCTTCAAAAACCGACTAATATGGCGGTCCAAACCTCACTTAAACAGGCAGGAATTCTTTCCTATTTAACTGAAAACGAACTTATTGTGCCAGACATCAACACACCCATGGTTGGGTGTGCGGTTAGAAAATCACTCCATTTGCCTTAATTTGGCGTTTCAACAATAAGGGGCCTGGGCTTTTCTATTCATTAAAGCGCTATACTGCGCGTGCAGTATAGCCATGATAAAAAAGGAGCACCAAAAAGTTATTGATAATCATTTGCATTTGGTATAAGGTAATACCCTAACAACTCGTTCTTTGGATGACGCATGAAACTAAAAAAACTACCCCGAAAAATCACACTCATTCTACTCACCACGGGTGCCAGTTTAATCTTAGGATTTTTAAGCTTTGGTGGCATGTTCGCCCTCTGGCCCATTCTCCCGCTAGCATTCACGGCCTTCGCCCTTTCAGTGGTTTATGAGGGGGAAATTTATTTACAAAATATTACTGGCGCCTGGAATAAATTATTTAAATTTAAGCACCTCGAACGCCAACTGGCGAAATCCTATTTATTGGCGCATTTTCCTAAGGATGTAGAGGATACAGCCTGCCCTGAATTTTTCAGAGACTATGATAAACAGCTTCAATTGGTTCATGCCTTTGGTCATGTGCGCTTGGATAAAGAAAGTAAGGCCCAAAAAAAACGTGAAGAAAAAACCTTGGCGGACATGGAAAAACGGTTTGCACTCATGTTATTTAAGAAGGGTGATGAAGAGCAATCGACTTGGGTTCAATCACTTCGAGGATGGCTTAATGAAAAACCAGCACTGCTTCGCGACGCCACATCAAAATTAAATCAATATAGCAAAGCCTTTTGGTGGATGAAGCACTTTAGCATCTTGGCTAGCATTTTCATGAGCTTAGGCACAACCTACCTATTGGTCGAGGCCTTTTCTGCCATCCCATTTTTTGCAAGCATTGCCTTTGCGAGTTGGCCCTTGTTCATTGTTCCGATGGCATTGATAGCAGGGGCAGCCTATGGTCTCCTCACTTACAACGCTATCACCGACATGTATAACAGTGACACCCTCAACAACTGGTTAAAGGAGTTCAATATTCGAGAAAAAGGCCTAACCGTACGCACAGGGATTGCCTTTAGCCTGGTCGCATTGGCCTTGATGCTCACCGTGTGTACCGCTGGAACTTGGTGGACTGTGGTTAAAGAAACGCGCCCCCTCTTGAGTTGGATAAGTAGACTGCCTGGCTTTATCATGGGCCTCATTAACCCAATCATTACCGGTATGTCCGCTGTTATCTTTAATTTAGAAAATACGCATCAATCCCTAACGCTTATCATGAGCTACTTCAATAAGGCATCCAAGACAGTCCATCACATCGCAACCACCCTGCATGAAAAAGAAAGTCTCATTCAATTCATGAATCCCTTCCGCTTTATATTAACGCTAACCATTCTGCCGCTCCGTATCCTGCTGTTCGCAGGTCATTTAATCAGCATTGGGGTTACCGCTGATCGCCTTCCGGGCGTGCCCACCCTATTTTCAGCGCTCATGGGGATTATTAGTGAATGTTTTGAAGACATCCATTATTTTTTCGGCCATGAACATGCTTGTGGGCATCATGGACAGGAAGCACCAACATCCCAAGCATTACGAGAAGCTCGGCTGAAGCCAGGTGAGGGCCATCATCATGATCTAGATATCCCCACCTGGTTGATTGAAGGTCTCTTAACGCCCGTGTATTATTTAGCGGCTGTGTGGGATTATTACTCTAGTAGTAAAAACATTCATTTCAGTGACTCACAGAAAAAAATGGGGTTTAAAAAAGAAGTCCATTTAATCCCTCACCGCTCAGAAGCCGAAGAACCCTCACTGGGGTGGGCCTTAGCGCATGCCATTCAACGGGCCCAGCGCCATCAAGAAAAAGAAGGACATGATCCCGTGTTGGCAAGCTTACAAACAACCCTATGCAACACCACTGAACTCAAGAATAAAGAAGAACTTAAAGAAAAAATTGAAACCGTCAGAAAAACCATCAACCCTAATCAGTTCTTTGCTACTCAAGCCTTTTTAGGCCAAGAACTACCCGATCGTCTCCATCTGACCGACCCCATTCCAGCCATAGGGTTAAATCATCCCTGTGGGTGCCATCATGGTTAAGGTTCAACTCGGCTGAAATAAAACCCATTCTTTTTCAATCTGCTTTCTAAAGGTCGGAGAGACCGCGGTTGAATCCAGCAAATCGACTTTAAAAGGAAGCATCGATTCATCCAACGCTGTACTCAATGAATATAGCGTTAACACGGGCAGGGGTTCATCACTTAAAATAAACAGATCAAGATCTGAAAAGGGTTTTTCATGACCTGTGACACGAGAACCAAACGCGTAGACAGCATGATAAGGGACATATTGATTTAAGATAGCGGCAATGATCACCCGTTCGTTTTTTTTTAGCGCTATCTGCCTCATTGAGGATGACACTTTTGTAAGGCCGCCAACAGGGCCGTGCTGTCTTTTAAAAAAGCATCCAACTGTTCATATATTTCTTGTGCCTTTGATTGATTGTAGGTATGGGCTGTTATATTGCGATAATAACGGTATTTAAACCATGCTTCAGGATGATGAATCAGCCCAGCTTCTGCCCCGGTACGAATCAAATCATTGTAACTTAAGCTATCAATCAACGAAGGATTCGCCGCGTGAAGCTCTAATTGTCGTTTTAAAAATTTCCAACATAATTCATAACTAAACTCAAAGCACTGAATACTTGAGTTACGAAACTGCTCAAACAAGTCAGCATTCTCTTTTGCAAGCGGCGAATGCGCATAATCCAAACTTTTTTTTAATTGCTCGATAGCTTGTTTTAAAGGGCTCAGTTCCAAAAACACCATGGATCCTTAAATAAATAGCATGGATGCAGTTTACACAAAAAATCACATCGGATACAACCAACAGTGGGTTTGTCAGGGCTAAAACATGTGTGATCAATGAAATCGGTCATGTTATTTAATACCTTGTCAAAAGCAGATGGCTTTTTGATAAATTCACCTCATTACAAAGATATTCTTATTGAAGCTGGGCTAAAGGATTCACAAATTCATCTTCTCAAAAATGTACGGCATGTACCGCAACTAGACGATCCCCAAACTACTGCAAATCTCATTTTTGATTTTATCAAGGCGTAAATTTTGAGACGTATGGGGTCCACTTCTCTTATCTGATAGATACTCATAGGGTATCTGAACTTGATATTTACACTTATTTTGTGTAAACTATTAATATTCTACCTTAGAACAATTAAAAAGTGTCAAAAAAATACATAGTTGATCTGTCAAAAAAGGCAAAAGATAACTTAGTTAAGGTCCCTAGTACCGTTTCCATTTGGTTTTGACAGGTAGCATCTTATCTTGCATTCATCTTTAG
>CANJHO010000091.1 GCA_947474165.1 Legionellaceae bacterium | reverse complement strand
ATTTCCACGCTTCTGAATGCTCTTTCCAGAAACCTTGTTTATATGTATGCTTGTTTTCTGTGCTCATCAAATACCCCTTGCTGTTTGAATATGAAGGAGTATCCGTGTTGGGCTGAGGGATTAAAAGATGGGGTTAATTAACCGCTTACGAATCGTGAGCATTTTTGTTAATTCAATTAATCCAGATATTCCAGTAAAAACAATATCTGAAGCGCTTCATGAGAAAGTTACGATTCATGCTGGGTTGATAGTGGGTTATACAGACTGTCCTTGGAGACACTATTTAAATCTGGATAAATCTATTCCACTCATTCGCATGCCAGAATATAACAATTCTCTTGGTGGAGGTTATGGAGAGCCACTTGAAATATTAGGCGGTTTTACAAAATTAGACCAAGGGGTTATTCCCAGTTTTGATTTGCTAGAAGCCACAAACGACATAGCAGCTCATCAACAAGCTCGAATTATTGCCTTCGATGCATTAGATCCCAAAATTAAGGCTCATTTTCCCCCAACCCATGACTATTTAACCTATAGAACAACACATGGTTTTGCTTATCAGTATAGCCACGATCTAACGGCTTATGTTGCCATTGATGAGCAAAATCAAAGCGTTGGTTACACTAGTTTTGTTGATTTCTTTTTTCATGAACACGTGGCTTTGACCAGATTAGCCAATTGTTCGCAAGATGTATTATCCATCGGGGGTAAAGAACTCAGGGTGAACTTCTTAATAGAAACGCCTGGAAAAGACTCCTACTCAAAAAAAGAAGCATTGAAAAAAATACTCCCTACGCTCATTGAACAAGAATACACTCGTGTTTCTTTAGTGAATATAGATCAGGGAACAGAGGAAGTATTGCATGAAAATCCCCATGCTTCTTCTGTTAAAGCCTATCGAGTGCTTTATATGCAATCGGTTCCTTTTTCTTCTATGCGAAAATTACCACTCCTTAGTGATTTTGCAGGGGTTACGGGCGATCAATCACTCATAGAGGCAATGTCTGCTGGAAATTTAGTGTCCTATGAGTTTTGTAATCACAAAAAAGCATTTGTGGAGGGGTATTTACAAGCGGTTGTTCAAGAAACAGATAATCCAGAGGTGCATTTATTGGCAGCATCATTAATGAAAAAAATCGTAAGGGCAAGTGTAATTAGATATGATTTTAAACAAATCAGCACGCTCCTTGGGAATAAAGAAGTTGTTGAGGCGTTGATGCGTATTAATAGAGCATTGGTTGAGAAAAGCACTTATTTTGAGGCACTTAAAAATATGTTGCATGATCCTACTACGGCATTAAAGAAAACCTTCATGCCAATACAAATGGTCAGCGCTGCAGATCAAAGCAAACTAGTGCAAGTAAGTAAGGCGCTACTCGATGCTGTGAATCAACATGAGCAAAGCTCCCCGCACTGGGAAAAAAGACGGACAGCGGCTATGGCCATTCATGCATTGATCCATACAAACCTAGAAGGGTTGAGCCTAACCGATGTCGACAATATTGATAAACAAGTTAAAGTCATCAAAGAGAACGAGCCCACATGGCATGAACGATCACTGCTTCAAGAGATATTGCACATCATGACGGGTGGAAAAATCCCTCTGATGCGACATGACTTTTTTAGAGACAGTACGTTGGATGAGACTGTGAAAATAGTACAAGAACTAAATCAGCGTGTATAGTTAGTCGCTGGCGCGAAACTAAAATTTCCTTACTTTCCGCTCTGCCGACGTCCCGCGAACAAGTTGTATTTGCTGTTCTACCCTATATCTTAGCGAAGATACCAATGCTGTAGTGCGTTTCAGCCGAAGCTGGCTTTGAAAAGGCTTGAGCCGTGTGCGGGGAAACTCGCAAGCACAGGTTCTTAGAGGGCTTCCCTCCAGTAATGGAGGGCGGCTACTCGACCCTATTTCAATGAGGCGGATATTTGACTAGCGCACGTCATCCTTCGCTGCGCTCTGTATGATGTTATTTTGTACAATTCAATGACGCGACAGCGACATCCTATCCACAAATTCTGTGGATAACCTTGTGGGTTGTCTGATGATGACTGTTTATAATGTTGTATCAAGCGCGTGTGGGTCTATCTTGTCGGTGTGATTTTCACTACAATGTTTCTTTTATCAAATTTAGACCAAAGTATGTTTAAACCGCTACCTTTGTATATTGGATTGCGATACACGCGAGCCAAAAAGAAAAATCATTTTGTTTCTTTTATTTCATTGAGCTCGATGCTTGGGATTGGCATGGGTGTCATGGTGTTGATTACTGTGCTATCCGTCATGAATGGCTTTGATGATGAAATTCATAAGCGTTTTTTTGGCATGGCGCCTGAAGTGACGGTGAGTGGTATTGATGGGAAAATTAGTCAATGGCAGGCCCTTGAAGAGGAACTACAGCATACCCCAGGGGTTAAGGCGATGGCACCTTATGTGGGTGCTCAAGGCTTATTAACCCACGAAGGGCAGGTGTTGCCGATTATTCTAACGGGCATTTTACCTGAACAAGAAGAAAGGGTGACGCATCTTAACGAAAAACTATTGGTTGGGAGTCTCTCAGGCTTGGCGCATTTTGGGATTATTCTTGGGCAAGGCTTGGCTGATAATTTAGGGGTGATGATGGGGGATAAAGTAACCATCATGGTGCCTGCCGCCAGTGTTACACCCGCAGGAATGGTGCCGCGTTTTAAACGATTCACAGTGGCAGGGATATTTTCAGCAGGCTCTGGGTTTAATTTTGATACGAAACTTGCGTTTATCGATTTAACAGATGCGCAAAAGTTGATGCAGTTGGGTGAAGATGTCACCGGGTTAAAAATGAAAATCGAAGATGTGTATCAAGCGCCTGAATTGTCTCAATATTTGGCCGATCAGCTGGGAGAAAATTATCAAATAGGGAATTGGACACATGATTTTGGTGCTTTTTTTGAGGCCATTAAAATGGAAAAAACCATGATGTTTCTTATTTTACTATTAATCATCGCGGTGGCGGCTTTTAATTTGGTGTCATCCTTGGTGATGGTGGTCAATGATAAACAAGCTGAAATTGCTATTTTACGGACCATTGGCGCGACACCTGCCACCATTTTGTGGATTTTTATAGTGCAAGGCATGATGGTGGGCGTTGTGGGGACTATGCTCGGTATGATAGGCGGTGTGGTATTGGCAAAGAATGCAACCGTGATTGTGAGTGGATTGCAATCCTTGTTTCATGTCCAACTGCTTTCTTCCAAAATATATTTTGTTGATTATTTGCCTTCAAAGATTTTATGGCGTGATCTATGGCAGGTTTGTACAATGGCCTTATTCATGAGCTTTGTTGCGACCATTTATCCTGCAAGGCGTGCCTCAAAGACGGTGATTGCGGAGGCTTTACATTATGAGTGATGCGGTGATTAGTTGTGTTGATCTCAGTAAGTCTTATCATGATGGTAATCGAACGGTCGATGTATTGAAGGGCATTAATTTTTCAATTCATCAAGGTGATAGGATTGCCATTGTTGGACCCTCGGGTTCGGGTAAGAGCACGTTATTGCATTTATTGGGGGGCCTTGATAAACCCACCGGTGGGCACGTCTTTCAGCAGGGTCTTGATTGGCAAAGCTTGTCTGAAAAAAAACGATGTCAATTGCGCAATCAACGCCTTGGCTTTATTTATCAATTTCATCATCTACTTCCGGAATTTTCAGCCCTTGAAAATGTGGCCATGCCTTTGCTGCTAGCAGGGGTTTCTGTTGTGAGTGCACAACGGCAAGCAGAGGAACTCTTAACTCAGGTTGGGCTTTCTGAAAGAATTCAACACAAACCATCCCAGTTGTCGGGAGGAGAGCGCCAACGGGTGGCTATTGCTCGCGCCTTGGTGCTTAAACCCCAATGCGTTTTTGCTGATGAGCCCACAGGCAATTTAGACAATGCCACAGCACTTAAGGTTTTTGAACTGATGCTCGATTTAAATCAACAAGTTAAAACAGCCTTGGTGATTGTAACCCACGACAGGCAATTGGCAGATCGCATGGATCAAGTGATGGTGCTTCAAGCAGGCTCACTCATTGGCTAAGCTTGAGAGGTTGAGCAATTGTCCAGTACGCATCGCACACATTTGTAAAAATCGATGAAAGGTGCGGAGATCTCCCACATTAAGCAGTTGCCTGACATCCCGCTCAATATAAGTCATTACATAATCACTGTACCAGCTTTGAGGGGAGATTTTTCTATCATATATCGGAGGGTATAAGCCCGAAAATAATAAGTTTTCTAATTGGGTCGGCGCCAAATTAGCCGCTTTCAATTCTCCTAGGGTAAAGGGTAGTAGTTGGATAAAACCCACTCGGCCTGCCAGTGATTGTGTGATTTTTGCAACCAAACCAAATTGTTGTGATCCCGTCAGAACAAAGAATCCTTGCTGTTGTTGTGAATCAACAGCAGATTGGATGTATGAAAATAACTCAGGACAGTGTTGGACCTCATCTAGAATCGCGCCATCAGGAAATTGATTTAAAAATCCTTTGGGATCAAGGGTTGCAAATTGACGGTGATCTAGATCTTCTAAACTACAATAAGATTTATGTGGAAATACACATTTCGCCAAGGTTGATTTCCCAGATTGGCGTGGACCAGTAATCGCAACAACAGGATACTGACTGGCTTTATCCCTTAATATATTCGCCGCAATACGATCTAACATTCAGAAACTCCAAATGAAATCAATATGATGGGGCAGGCTTTGTAAATTGTAAATTGTCAATTCAATTTACAATTTACAAAGCCTGCTGATGGGATATTTAGAAGTCAGCATGTCCTGGTGTTCGGGGGAAGGGGATGACATCGCGGACGTTGCCAACACCTGTGACATAGCTCACCAGGCGTTCAAAGCCTAAGCCGAAGCCTGCATGGGGCACGGTGCCATAGCGTCTTAGATCTCTATACCATTGATACTGTTCTTTGTTGATGCCATAAGCATCCATGCGGCTGTCTAGGACATGAAGACGTTCTTCACGTTGACTCCCGCCAATGATTTCACCAATCCCTGGGGCTAAAACATCCATGGCAGCGACAGTTTTTCCGTCCTCATTGAGGCGCATATAAAAGCCTTTGATGGCCTCAGGGTAATCTGTGATGATGACTGGTTTTTTACACAAGTCTTCAGCCAAGTACCGTTCGTGTTCGGATTGTAAATCCAAGCCCCAAGTGACTGGGTATTCAAAACCACGGTCCGCTTTTTGTAATGCGGCCACGGCATCTGTGTAGGTGAGGATTTCAAAATCAGATTGGGCGATATGCGCTAGGCGATCAATACACCCTTCAGATACAAATTGATTGAAAAAGGCCATGTCATCAGGGCATTCATCCAATACGGTTTTGCATAAGTGACGTAATAAAGCTTGGCTGAGATCGCAAATATCTTGAAGTGAGGCAAAGGCTAGCTCAGGTTCAACCATCCAAAATTCTGCCAAATGTCGACTGGTATTGGAGTTTTCAGCACGAAATGTTGGGCCAAAGGTGTACACTTTGGACATGGCTAAACAATAGGCTTCTACATTTAATTGTCCTGAAACCGTTAGGAAGGTTTCTCGCCCAAAAAAATCTTTGTCAAAGTCTATTTGACCTTCTGGATTTTTGGGTGGGTTTAACAAATCCAAGGTACTCACACGAAAGAGTTCACCTGCCCCTTCGCAGTCATTTGCTGTGATGATGGGGGTATGGATCCAAAAATAGCCGCGCTCATTGAAGAAACAGTGAATGGCTTGTGCTAAACAATGACGCACTCGGGTCACAGCACTGATGGTATTGGTGCGCGGGCGCAAATGGGCGACATCTCTTAAAAACTCCAGCGTGTGTCGTTTGGCTTGAATTGGATAGGTGTCAGGATTTTCAACCCATCCAACCACTTCAATGGCTTCAGCTTGAATTTCAAAGGCTTGCCCTTTTCCCTGTGAGGCCACTAATTTTCCTGTGGCAATGATGGCACATCCTGCCGATAGTTTGATGATTTCCTCTTGATAATTGTGAAGCGCATCGGTTGCTACAATTTGAATGGGGGCAAAACAGGAGCCATCATGCAAGTTGATAAAGGACAGATTCGCCTTGGAATCCCGTCGTGTTTTAACCCAGCCCTTTACGGTAACTGTTTGATCAATCCCTAACTTGCCTTCTAGACATTGTTTTATAGTGTAGACAGCTATCATGATGCACCCCTGTAAAGCCAATAATTAGTGCGGAATAATACACTAAATCATTGCAGCGGGGGTAGGGGGTAATCTAATGGTTTGACATCAATTAACCACTCCAGTAGATTAAATTGGTTGAGTTATAATTTAACTTTTTTACAAGGATGGTAAAAATGGTTTCGTTTGATTATTCTTCACAAGCAGAAGCGCTACGCGCGATTAGTCATACGCCGCTTTTTTCGGGCGTGGGCCTTCCTGAACAACACATGTTGGCTGATAAATGCACCATCATTGACAGACCGGCTGAGGAAATAATAATAGAACAAGGTGATGTGGGTGATCGCTTGTATGTTATTATTAAGGGCATTGTGGTCGTTTCTAGAAAAACGCCATCGGAAGGGTATCAGCGGATTAATACCTTGACGGATGGGGATGTTTTCGGGGAAATTGCCGTTTTGCATAAAGTCTTGAGAACAGCACGGATCACAACTAAAACAAAATGCAGATTTCTCACGATTAATGGCGATGATTTTATACATATTTATGAACATTTTCCGGCACAATCTCGCGATAATATTCAATTGGTTATCGCGAAACGATTGGCTCAGTTGAATGATACACCTTGGGAGTAAGGCATGTGGCGAAAAATAACTTGGGTTCTTGCCCTGTTTATTTCAGCGCCATTATTTGCCAAAGAGACAGATCTTCGCTTATACCGGCCGTTCACTGAGACAAACCAGCAGGTGCCGCTGACCCTTTCTGCTAACTTAGTCGGACAATGTAGTGCCCAATCAGCGCTTATTAAGCGAGATGATGCATGGCGTTGTCAAGTTGATCATAAAATATATGATCCCTGTTTTGTAGCCCCTTTTGGGTCGCATTTAAAAGCCCTTTGTATCGCATCCCCTTGGTCAACAGAAGGCATAGAAATTACTGTTTCCATGCCATTGGATAACAGCCTGCATGAAACGTTGGATATGTCACGGACCTATCCTTGGGGCATTCAATTAACGAATGGGGAGATGTGTCATGCCATTCTGCCTTATGCTGAGTATGATGGGCTGCCGGCACGTTATCTTTGCGACGGACATTCAACCCTTATTGGTCATTTACAGCGTTGTCAGAATACCTGGAAAATACTCCAACATACCCTGAGTGGGGTAGAGACCGTAGCGATTGATAGGGCGTGGTTTTAAGGCGCTGCATCAATAAATGCAGTCTGACTCAGGCAATAGTCATTAATTTGATTGATGAGTGGGTAATCTTTCATTGAGAAATTAAAACGCACCGCATTATAAACTTGAGGAATCAAACAGAGATCCGCTAAGCCGACGGCATCGCCATAGCACACTGATGCATCACGTTCTAACTGCATTAGAAGCACTTCTATCGCATCAAAACCTTTTTTTAACCAGTGGTGATACCATGCATTCACGTCTGTCTCTGTGGCCTCAAAAAGTTGGCGTAATTGTTGCAATACGCGAAGATTATTCAAAGGATGCATGTCACAAGCAATGATTTGAGCGAGTCCCCGGACTTGTGCGCGTGCATAAGGATGCTTGGGTAATAAGGGTGGGTTTGGGTTTAGCTCATCAAGGTATTCAATGATGGCCAATGATTGGCTTAATGATTGCCCATGGTCTACAAGGGTCGGGACTAATCCTTGAGGATTCACCTGAAGATAGTCCGGGTGATGCTGTTCGCCAAAATTGTTCACGAGGTGAATTGGAATTTTGTCATAGCTTATTTTTTTTAAATTGAGCGCAATGCGCACACGATAACAGGTGGTTGATCGAAAATAATCATAAAGCTTCATCTGTATCCTTAAGACCATAGGGATGCACTTGCTGTTCAATGGCACCAAAAATACACTCGCCCTGCTCATTACTCATTTCAATGCGAACTGTATCACCAAAATGCATAAATGGCGTGCTGGCTGCACCCTTTGCAAGGGTTTCTAGCATGCGTTTTTCAGCAATACAAGATGAGCCCTTGGTGCGGTCCAGGTTTGAAACCGTGCCTGATCCAATAATGGTCCCAGCACTGAGCTTTCTTGTTTTAGCCGCGTGAGCGATCAGCTCAGGAAATGAGAAGGTCATGTCGATGCCAGCATTGGGTTGACCAAACAATTCTCCATTGAGGTAGGTGTGCAAGGGCAAATGGAGGCGAAGACCATCCCAATGGGGTGCTAATTCATCAGGGGTAACCGCCACAGGAGAAAAACTACTGGCAGGCTTTGATTGAAAAAACCCAAAGCCCTTCGCTAACTCATTGGGAATAAGATTTCGAAGCGAGAGATCATTGACTAACATAAACAAGCGGATATGTTGGGCTGCTGCTTCAGCAGAAATTCCCATGGGCACATCGCCTGTAATAATAGCGACCTCGGATTCAAAATCTATACCATAGGCCTCATCTGCCACAAGAATGGGATCCCTAGGCCCAAGAAAGGCATCTGACCCCCCCTGATACATTAAGGGATCGGTCCAAAAGTTTGAAGGCATTTCAGCACCCCTTGCCTTTCTGACTAATTCGACATGATTCACGTAGGCACTCCCATCAGCCCACTGATAAGCCCGTGGCAGGGGAGAGTCCATGAGGGTGCTATCAAAATCAAATATATCCCTTAATTGGTTAGCGTTGAGTGCTTCATAGATCTCCCGCAATTCCGGCTCAAATATAGTCCAATTTTCAAGGGCGGCTTGTAAACTTGGAACAATATGTGAAACACAATAAGCCACCGTTAAATTTTTACTGACTACACATAACTCTCCATCACGGCAATGGGCTGATTTAAGACTGGCTAATTTCATTACAATGTTCCTCGTTTGATTTGATCGCGTTCGATGGCTTCAAACAAGGCTTGAAAATTTCCTTCGCCAAATCCTTGATTCCCACGGCGTTGAATAATTTCAAAAAAAACAGGGCCAAACACATTTTCCGTGAAAATTTGTAGTAGCAAGCCTTCTGCAGGATTTGTTTCACCATCGATTAAAATTTTTTCATGCTTGAGGTCGTTCAACGATTCTTGATGCCAAGGCACTCGGTCATTGATCATGTCATAATAGCTATCAGGCACATCCAGAAAGTGGACGCCTTGCTGCCTTAATTGAGGCACTGTGTGATAAATATCCTCCGTGCTCAGTGCAATGTGCTGAATGCCTTCACCGTGAAACTCATGTAAAAATTCTTCGATTTGAGAGCGATCATCTTTTGATTCATTCAAAGGAATTTTAATCTTGCCACAAGGACTTGCCAGTGCGCGACTGGTGAGGCCCGTGAGTTGGCCTGTGATGTTAAAAAAACGAATTTCTTTAAAGTTAAAAATAGACTCATAAAAATGCGCCCATTTGTCCATATTACCGCGGTAGACATTGTGGGTTAAATGGTCAATGTTGGTTAAGCCCGTTGAATGGTTGCCTAAAGAGGCCTCATTGTGCCATTCATTTGAAAAAGGTTGATGATGTTCGTCTACAAAATAAATAACACTGCCACCGATGGCGTTGATAGCCGGCACGCCATTAGCCGCCTCTTCGTGTTCAATGAAGGGGGTGGCACCGTGCTGTAGAGCGTAATCATAAGCTTCTTTTGCATTCTTTACTTTAAAACCCATCGCACAGGCGCCTGGACCATGGTTTTTTGCATGAAGTTCTGCTTGAGTATTAGGCGCTGCATTGATGATAAAATGAATATCGCCTTGCTGATAGCGGGTAATGTCATGTTTTAGATGGGTGTGGGTGAGCTTAAACCCCATTTCAATAAATTGCCGATGGAGTAAATTCTTATCTGGTCCTGAAAACTCAAGAAAAGCAAACCCTTCCAGACCACAGGGATTTTCCTTTGTGTTTTTTTCCATGTTTAGCCCCGGTTAAGAACATAATTGTACCAAGAATAACCCATCATCAAGGGGTAGTAAGCTGGTGTTGACCCGTTTATCTTGTTTGATCAACGCATTTAATTTGCGAATCTCACGAGTTTGGGCCCCTATTTCCTGTGGATCAATCACTTTAGCTTCCCAAAATATATTGTCAATGGCAATACATCCTCTGGGGCTGATTAATTTCAAGGCCAATTCATAATAGTTTAGGTAGTTGGTTTTGTCAGCGTCAATAAAAATGAAATCGAATGAATGGGTTAGTCCGTCATCTAATAATTGATGCATGGTTTGGCATGCAGGGGCGATGCGTAAGTCAATTTTATGGGTTTGTTGAGCCGCTTCCCAAAAAATCGGGGCCTTGTGCGTCCATTCCTCATTAATATCACAAGTAATGAGGCGTCCCTCCTCGGGTAGCGCCAAGGCCATGGCTAGCGCGCTATAGCCTGTGAACGTTCCCAGTTCTAACACCGTTTTGGCTGAAATAAGACGAAGGAGCATTTGCATGAACTGGGCCTGTAATGGGCTCACCTGCATGATGGCCAGGGGCATTGTTGCAGTATCTTCTCTTAGTGCTTGTAAGATAGGATGTTCACGCAACGAAATGTCCAGCATATAATCATATAATGCGGGCGTTACATTCAATTGTTTCATTGAATTACGCCAATTTTTCTTCGGCCATTGTGTCGGCAATGTCACTAGCGGGTCGATTTTCTTTTACTGATCGGTTGAAAATTTGTTGTAAGGAGGATCCAATCCCATGAATTTGTTCGTTCACGCGTCCTTCCGGGGTATGCAAAAATTTGCTGGCTGCAAAAATGAGCCCGCCTGCATTGATGACATAATCAGGTGAATAAAGAATGCCCTTATCATGCAATTGCTGTCCATGGTAGCGGTGGGCGAGTGGATTATTGGTCGCACCGGCAATAATAGTCGTTTGTAACTCATGAATACTGACATCGTTGATGACGGCACCCAGGGCGCAGGGCGAAAAGACATCACAGGGAATTTTATGGATTTTGTCTATGGTGGTCGCAGTGGCACCGAGCTCCTTGACGGCGCGTTCCACAAGGGCAGGTTCCAGATCCGCAACGGTGAGTTTGACGCCCAATTCATGCAGATGGCGGGCAATTAGAAAGCCAACATGTCCTAAGCCTTGGATGGCCACATGCAATCCACTGAGATGATGACGGTCTAATTTGAATTCAACGGCCGCTTGAATCCCGCTAACGACCCCCTTGGCGGTAGAGGGAGAGGGGTCGCCATTGTGGCTTGATAAGCTAGCAACATAGGGTGTATGTTCTGCAATGATATCCATGTCACTTAATTGCGTGCCGCTATCCAAAGCGGTGATATAGCGTCCCCCTAGGTCGTTAATAAATTTTCCAAATGAATGCATATAAGCACTGCGATCATGCGGTTGTTGCGGTTGTTGGGGTTGTATTATCACCGATTTTCCGCCGCCCAGTGGCAAATTCACTAAGGCTGCTTTATAACTCATGCCTCGGGCTAAGCGCATGGCGTCAAGCAATGCGCTGGTTGTATCAGGGTAGTGAATGAATCGACATCCTCCGAGAGCTGGGCCTAGTTTGGTGCTGTGAATGGCAACAATGGCTTTCATGCCAGTTTCTTTGTCAACTTTTAAGTGTAAATCACCAAAACCATGCGATAAGGCATAATCTAGAAAATCTTCAGGATGGAAGGTATCGGGTTGTTGCATGTTAACGGACGTCATGGGCAGAGCTCCGCAATGAAAAGTAGAGAACATGTTATAGACGGATTTCGTGATTTAATCAATCTTCGCGAATGTAAATAATAATGTAAATAATAAATTAAAGCGGTCCAAGTTATTAATGTTATACTGAGCGCGGTCATCAACTGCAAAAAATCGATAACAAGGAGCTAACTGATTTCTTATGGAACGCATTATCGGTCATCGAGGGGCTGCAGGTTATGCGCCTGAAAACACCCTAGCCGCATTTGAAAAAGCACGTGCTTTGGGGTGCCATTTTATTGAATT
>CANJHO010000090.1 GCA_947474165.1 Legionellaceae bacterium | reverse complement strand
TTTTGATAACCTACATTAAATACTTTGGTGTCAATTTTTTCTTTATCAGCGTCTAATAAACATAAGTAAGCATTGACCATATCCTTAATATGAATATTTGGCCGCAGCTGATTACCACCAAATACCATGATTTTTTTGTTGTAATAAGCATGCGTTGTTAAAATATTAACAGTAAGATCCAATCGAAGGCGATTAGAATAACCACAAACCGTGGCGGGTCGGACTACAACGACCTCAAAACCAGGGGCTGCTTCCGATGCTAGAATATGCTCACAAGCAGCCTTGTACTTTGAGTAATCAGTTAAGGGTTCCATACTAAGTGCCTCGGTGACGTCTTTTGAGTCTTTTACGCCATATACCGAGGATGATGATGCATAAATAAAACGTCTAATATTTGCAGCTTTTGCCATCTTTACCAGGGGAAGAAACGCATCGTAATTGATTGCTTTTCCTAATTCCGGATCTAAATCAAAAGAGGGATCGTTAGAAATGCATGCCAAATGAATTACCGCATCACATCCGGATAGCGCTTTTCTAACAACATCCTCGTTACGGATATCACCACAAATTTCTGTTAACCGTGGATTGCCCTGATAAGCATCAAATACATTTTTTTTATAAATATAGAGATCCAATACACAAACCTCATATCCACGTGCTAGCAGAGTCGGCACCAGCTGACTCCCTACATAACCAGCACCGCCAGTAACCAGTATTTTTTTAAATTGATTTTTCATGTTAGAACCCTTATCCAATAGTGAGCGCTGTTTCTAAGCGCGGTTCAATCCTGTTATTTTCCATGATAATGTGGTCTAGCATGGCATGCCCAAGGGCTAAGTGTGAAACTTCGACTAAACCATATTGAGAAGAATCGATATAAAAATTTATATCACCCAATTGCATTAATGGATTGTTAGGATTAAATCCTGACAAAGTTACAACCCTACACTGAATCGCTCGCGCCGTAAGGACTGCTTTAATGATGTTTTCTGATGTGCCTGAACTACTGATGGCAACCAAAACATCCCCTTTACGCCCATGATATTCTATTTGCTTGGAAAAAACGTTTTCATAGCCAAAATCGTTACTTAAACAGGTCAGTGCTGATGCGTCATTGAATGATAGGGCGGGGATACACCCATTTTTTGAATAATCAATGGCTAAATGGCTAGAAATTCCTGCACTTCCCCCATTGCCAATCAACATTAATTTACTGTTTGTACTCAGCATTTGCTTAATATATTGAGAATACGATCGAAACCCATCGGCAAGACTAAGTTTTTCTTGCCGTTGATTTGTGACGCCTGTTTTTAATTGCAGCTCACATAACTGATTGAAATAATCTTGAATCCACCGTTGCACACCGCCTCCTTTTAGGGACATCCCTTCATCCTTTTTGAATCATACTTCAGGCTAAAACTTCATTATCGGAGCCTAAATATTTGAACCATGTCCGAGTAGCATCCTCAATCATTTCTGGCGTCCACACGGGGGCATCCTTCCAGTAATCAATGTTCTCTAACATTATTTTTACCCCTGCTTCAATTGACACTTTAGGCTGCCAATTGAGCTTATCTTTGATTTTGCTGACATCAGCCCAAGTCATATCTGGCTCACCAGGTCGTTTTGGAATATGGGTGGTTTTTTTAGCCTCAAGCAGCTCGACTAAACGATTGACTGAAACGGGTGCTTGTGCACTGCCAACATTGAAAATCTCGCCACTGATAGGACTATTAGCCG
The DNA here is from genome assembly GCA_947474165.1 of Legionellaceae bacterium. Classification (GTDB taxonomy): domain Bacteria; phylum Pseudomonadota; class Gammaproteobacteria; order Legionellales; family Legionellaceae; genus CANJHO01. The sequence continues at coordinate 10,329 of CANJHO010000090.1, read as the reverse complement.
CCGCCACCAGGGCATCAACCACATCACTCACATAAGTAAAATCTCGTGTTTGTGTCCCATCACCCACAATGGTTAGCGGCTTATCCACCAACATTTGTGCTAAAAAAACACCGAAAACCGCACCATAACTTCCCGATGTGCGTGCTCTTGGGCCATATACATTAAAACAGCGCAGTGAGAGTGAGGGAATTTTGTAAACTTGTTCCCAATGCATGACCATCTGCTCACCTAACAGTTTAGTTAAAGCATAAGGATATTGAGGGGAGTTTTTTGCAGTTTCGGGCGTTGGGAAATGCTCTGGGAAACCATAGCAAGTTGATGAAGCGATGTAAATCAGTCGTTTTATATCATGATGCCGGGCTGCTTCTAGGACTGAGAGCGTCCCGCTGACATTGGTTCGAAAATATTCTATTGGATTTTGAATGGAAGGAACAATATCAGCCCTGGCGGCTAAATGAAAGACGCGTTCAGCTTGTTCTAAGGTTTTATTCATGACCTCTAAGTTCGTGATATCTTCATTTATCAGTTCCAAATTTGGATTATTTTTGTGTTGCTCTAAATTTTTCATGCTCCCAGTGACAAGACTATCGATGACGCGCACTCGTCGACCTTGTCCTAATAATTTATCGACCAAATGACTGCCAATAAATCCAGCGCCTCCTGTTACAATATCTATTGCTAATTTATTTATCATAATCCATCCAATTGGAGTTTGGACAATATCCCATGCAAAAAGACGCATGGGGTATTGTCCTAATAATTTATTCTTGTTTTTATCCAGCAGTTGAGAAAAAACAGGCATTCCCGAACTGCCAATTAAATACAATGCCCAATTTTCATAGCCTCATTCATTATCACCGAATAATGGGGCGGCTGTTTCCACCCTAGCGACATGATGCGCGAACAATCGAGTGTTGTATGGCGAGGACGGTATTTTATGTCGACCCCCCTTTCAGCTGCACTGACTGGATATATTAATGACGTTGCGCGCATGACGGACTCCGCCATATAATGTGCTAGTTGATAATATGAAACATCCTCAGGACCAGAAAGCTGATAACAAGCCGTTTGCTCTTTATAACCGATCGCCAGTAGCATCTCAATAACGTAATCTAAGGTCAAGGGTGCAAACACCATGTCATGATAGGCTTCAACCGATTGATTCACTATGAGCTTATTTAGCCAGTCTTTGAGTAAACGCATATTGGGCCCAATAACTTTTGTTAAACGAACGATGGCATAACGCCTGCAAGTCGTTTTTATATAGGACTCAACCTCAGCCTTTTGTCTTCCATACTCACTGTTTGGTTGATAGGCCATGTCTTCATTAACAAAGGGTTCCTGACCTGAAAATATTTGATTGGAAGAAAGAAAAACAACAAACGAACCGGCATCAGAAAAATATCGAATCAGTTTTTTCATTCCTATTACATTGATTTTCTTAGTCAACTCAGGATGCTCCTCACACAAAGACATATTAGCAATACCGGCACAAAGATAGACAACCTTAACTTTTATTTTTGGCAGCGATTGTAATAGATGCGGATCAGCAAGATTTAAGTGAAAGAGGTGATGAGCATGCTTCACTTTTTCCTCATGGTAGGTCGACCCTAATACGACTTCATTGACTGATTGTAACTGAGAAAATAAAGCGGCACCTATCACACCATCTATCCCTACAATAAGAAAATGTGCCATAAAAAACTGTTCCTATCCTCTGCATGGGGAGTATCGCCATGCCTCATAAAAAATAAATAAAGCCACAATCACCATCATACCCCCATTGTTGAAACAACCATTTCCAACTGGAGGGCCTAAAAAATGATTCGCATGTTAACTGCCAATATAGAAGGTTGGCTTTTTCTTGTTCATCACGATACGACTCAACACAACACCACTTGGCGCCTTTCCCCACGCGCTCCATTTCACGAACGGCTTTTTCTAGATTTTCGATTGGAAGATTATGGAACGTATTGATTGAATAGACAAAATCAAAGTGATTACTTTCATAGGGTAATTCTATACAGTCACCGACGCGTAAGTTGTTCTTAATTTCTTCTTTAGCATTTGAAATTCCATAGGTTGATATATCAATGCCATCGACCATAATACCAGGGACCACTTGTGTAAACTCATATAGCAAAAAGGCTTTTCCACAACCAATATCTAAAATTTTATCGCCTGGTTTTAATCCATAGTGTTTGACTATGTCTAAGGCGATAGGGCGCCATCTACCATCATAATTAAATCCACCATAACCATAACGACGATCACCATCCCAGTAATCATAACCCCACTGTTTGGCAAGAGGGGCACACATCGCTTTATCGTGTTTCACAACACGCTCTAGATAATCACGTGTGGTGCTTTTTTGATATTTTTCAAGGAAATTTATTTCATTCACAAACCATCTCCTGCTGAAAAGTCCAGGTTATATTTCCTTAGTTCCTAAGCGGCATCCTATTTCATTAGATTTAAGATGTGTTTCATCAAAGGGACTTTTTCTACAAAGCTCTTGTTCCCCATGATATTCACAGCAGCTGCACCCACAACATTTCCTATAAATCCAATCAGCTCAGCAGGTGCATTTTGAGCGCATAATAAACTTGTGATGGCTAATACAGCATCTCCAGCACCCACCCTATCTTTAACTGAATTAGTAAGGGCCGGGGCTGATGAAATTTCCTCACCGTTATGACACACATATAGTCCATTGATTCCATTCGTAACCACAACAGTCCCGTAGTCAAAGTCACGCATTAATCGATTCATTTGTTCAAGCGTTGTGATGTGCTTTTGACGAAAATCTAATTGTAGCTCTCGGTTCGCGATGCATACATAATCTGCTTTTTTGTATTTCGATATACAATTAAAGCCGTGATTTCCTGCATTGGCCTGTGTGTTAACGGCTAGAAATTTTGCCTTATTTTCAATTAATTCTATACAATCAGAATCCAGCAAACCATGACCATAATCTGTGACAATAACGACATCGTGGGCTGCAATTTGCTCTTCGATGTTGCTCATGAATGCCTTTTTTTGCTCATCGTCAAAATAACAATCATTGATTTCATAGATTTCAAATAGTTTTTGTGAAGAATACTCTTCTATATACCGGCGTTTTATCGTGGTAGGCGACTCTTTTTTATAATGGAAAAGCGTCTCAATATTGTCTTTAAGATTTTCCCTGATGAAAGGTTCATATTCCCCTTTTTCACCAATGGCTGTGATACAAGTTATCTCGCTGCAAAAACTGCTGAGATGGCTTGCAACAGCAAGAATACCCCCAATATACATTTCTTCTCGGTGATATTTTGTAACTAAAACAGGTTCCTTACCAGATTTACCAATGGCCTCACCATAATGGTATATATCAATGATGGCTTCGCCAATAAGCAAGACTTTCAATGAACTACTTTTTTTAAAATAATCCCATAAATCAGTGATAGGATAATTGGCTTTTATTTGGTTTAAATAGTCTTTTATTTCTGGCGTGTGGGAGGAAAAATACTGATTTAAAAGTGAAGATGAACTAAATACAACACCTTCCGTGAAGACCAGTTGACCGCCCACTGTTTTGACTGCAAATTCTTCTTCTGTGATTTTTCCAGTAATGTCATTTTCAGCCGCTTGATACTCCATCCCTTTTACATAGAGATCAGGCTTAATGATGTTGATGGCTTCAATCGCTGTGGCATGATGGTTTACTACAACAAAATCCACGCAACTTAATGCTGCAAGTGCTTCACTGCGTAAAATGTCTGAAAAATGGGGACGGCCAGGTCCTTTATTTACAAAAAAATCTGCTGTAATAGAAACAACTAAGAGATCACCCAAAGCTTTTGCTTGCTGTAAGTGTTTAATGTGCCCAATATGCAATAGATCAAATACACCATGGCAATGCACAATTTTTTTATTCGATTTTATCGATGAAATCAGCTCACCCAAGCGGTCTAAGCTCATGATTTTTTGGTGAGCCTCAACTGTATGAGACCCATCAATCGTTGCATTATCAATAGATGGAATGAAATGCTGCACTTCAGCTTTATTGAGACTCATTCGTTCCTCGTTATAATGATAGAGTTTATTGACATGTTATGTTTCGCGGCCCCCCCGAGGTACCGCGGCTTGATCGCGTTACCTCAGGGTATATTTTTATCTCGCTAGATGAATTGTCAACAGACCCTAGGTTCAAACACAAATGTTGAATGGCTTCATCAGACAAAACAATATGATTAAGATGCAGAATGGATTCAATCTTTGAGATATCATGGGATGATTTTATTGATAGATTCTCTAACGCTGCATGCATGGTTTTTCCATGAGATAGAATTTTTTCATAAATGCGTATTCTTGCCTCTTTAGATTCTGGTAACAGATGAATGCTGAATAAAACGAACCCTTCAAGAACGTCCAGAGAGCGAATAACCTCTTGTAACATCATATAACAACCGGGTATAGCATATTCCGTAGCACTTAAAAGATAAGTTAATTGATGTTGTTGGCAGTAGTTTCGAATCAGCATGTTTTGCATCGACTGAGGAAAATTACCGCACTGGTAGTCTCTGCTTCCTATATAACCGCGATAGCCACCCAGTATGTTGCTATTCATGAAAACGCTCAGGTAGTTGATAATCTAAACCGATACAAGTGAGAGGCCGCATCGTAATGGGCTCAAAAAACTCACCCATCTTTTTACTATGGTAGGGGGTTAAAAGGCTCTTAAAGCGACAGTTCATAGACCAACGAGTTTCATTGACAAGATTAATACGATTACCATGCATAACATTTTGTGAAAAGAATAGAGCCGACCCAAAAGGAACTTCCAGGAATTCGACCTTATCTTTGATGGCCTGAAATAAATCTTCGCTATTTTTATCTTTAAAATAACCAAAATTTCGTTGGGTATCTTCATCAAATTGCGCATTTGTGAAGAACATGGATTTGGTTTCATAGCAGTCAACCAAGGGCAACCACATGACGATTTCATAGGGGGAATCACCCGACCACACATCGGCATGAACAGGGAGCAAAGAACTGTCATCATGGGGCAGTTGTATGCTTAAATTAACGCGTCGTTGCATTGCCAATTCATTACCAGCCAATGCGGCCAGCGTCGTTTTACCCATATTAAAGTATGATAGACGAAAGTCAGGTTCTTTATTGATGTCTGAAATCACTTGTAAACGGACGTCGTTTAATTTTTCTAAAGGCGTATTCTGATGAAAATTATTGAGAAAGTTTGCAGGGTCAGTATTATCCAACAAGGGATATTGAATTGCTTTGGCAGCGGATTCAGCAATTTTTTTTCTAATATGATTGAGTAAGTCAACATTTTCTACTGGCACAATGACAAATTTATGTGCCATGAATTGCTTTGCAATGGCCGCTTCTTGATCTGAATAAAAAGTATACTGCATATCACATCCCTGCCACAACAACTAATCCATCTAATATTCTTTTCCTGAATATTTCATTAAGGAGCCGAAAGGATCTTCGCATAAGATCCAATATTTTTCCAGTATCCAACCACTTTAATTTACTAAATATTCCCGATCAACTCAGCCTTAGTTTTGTTTTTGGGCGCTTTTTGTAATGCTTGATTGTATATTGCCATGTGTTTCTCGACTACGTTTACAATATTAAATTCTCTTTCAGCAAGCATTCGCCCTTCATGTCCCATGGCTTGTCGTATCTCATGGTTTAGTAGTAAATAATGAATATTCTCAGCAAGTGACAAAGGGTCTTTTACCTTTGCTAAAAGGCCTGTTTTCCCAGGAATAATGGCGTGTTTGCAGCCAGGAACATCAGTGGTTACAATAGCTCTTCCACAAGCACCTGCTTCAGCTAAAACACGTGGCAAGCCTTCTCTATAAGAAGGAAGGACGACTAAATTTATTGTTGAAAATAGTAAAGGGATGTCTTCACAATAACCTACATACTCAATGTCTCCTGACGCTATAAACGTTTTCAATTGATCGTCACGCAGGGCGGAGGGATTTCCAGGATCGAGCTGACCTGCTAACAAGAAACGAGCATTGATACCTTGAGATCGTAAAAGCTTGGCGGCTTCAATATATTCAAATACCCCTTTATCACACAACAACCTTGCTGCCATAATGACTTTCAGCGGTAATTGAATGGGCTCAGGCAAGTAATTGTATTGCTTAAGACAGACGCCAGAGCCATGAATTAAAGTGGTTTGAATTTCTTTAAGCGCACCAATGGCTAGAAGTTTATTTTTGTCATCATCATTTTGAAAAATGACCTTTAGATTGTTATGCTGAAAGGCTAGTTGATATAGCCGACAGACGATTTTACGCAGGAATCTAGCCTCAAAATAGTCCTCTATAAAAACATATCCTAGCCCGGGAATTGCCGCTACCACAGCAGGAACCCCTGCAAATCGCGCAGCCAATGCCCCATAAATCACAGGTTTTACAGTAACGAGGTGTACAATGTCTGGTTTCAATCGTTTCATTAAGCGATAAATAGCAACAAGGCTTTTTAGCTCAGTAAAAATGTTTCTCCCTTTGCGAGAGAGAGGGATAGCATGGTAGGCAAATTTTTCTTCATGGATTTTCAAAGGCGCTACTGAGGCGCCTGTAGCAACATGTATTTCATAATTGGCTTCACGAGCAGCAATAGCAATAGCTAATCGATGAGATACAAAATAAGTGGGTTCATTGATAATAAATAATAGTTTTTTTTTCATTTAGATTGGTTGTTTCCCTCTTTTTATAAGACATCACTATCCACTAAAATTAATCAAAAAGCCATATTGAACCATGATCCTTAATTAACCAACAATCATTTGATGTGACCAACCTTATTTGGTTGCAAAAAAAAGACAAATGGGTTAAAACAAGATCCAGTATTGTTTTTTTTGGATCAACCATGCCTAAACATATTAATAGCCAACTTCGACACCTTGCTGTTGCAATGGATTTACCCAGTGCACGGGACGGGGGATATTGTCACGGCTTTACTTTAAAATGGTTAGAGGCATGTATTTTGGGTCAGGAGGAGCTTAAGCTGTTTTTAAGGCATGTAGACATCATATTAGCCATTGAGCCCAGCGTTTTTGTCACTAATATTGAAGCAATTACAGGAAAAAACGGGGTGGATTTAACGGATTTAGAGATGGCATTGCTGGACATTGAAACCTTGATGGAAGACCTTGATATGTACCAGGGCCCTGGATACTTTGAGGATTTATTTGGTGCTCGTATCAGTCAACACAGCTACGCTGAAATGTCTCAGCTGGCCGGTTCTAACGGGATCAAAGCACAGGGGGGGCTCATCACGGTTTACTCTGAGCCCTGTGTTTTTCAAACATCAGAAATAAAAGCCTATTTGGATGATTTAAAAAATATAATGGATCAACAGGCTTCATCGAACAATACAGTCGGTTTCGTGTTAGGTAATATCGATCACACCATGGGCTTATGTTACGATCTAACATCAAAAAATTGGATCCTCATGGATTTCAATGACTGGCCTCCTGTGCCATCGGTAAGGACCAAAATAATTGCTCAAAAAATAATGGACGGATTTAATCCCGATTATAGTGCCCCCTACATCACTTTCGATATATCAGTTATTAGTACGGTTCAAAATCAAAATTCGATGCTCTCGACCCAACTTTTGGCATTAAGAGCGAGCCATTTAAGCCATTTACCCCAAGACATTAACTCAAGGTTTACAGAGGATAGTTTAAGCACTATTTCAGCTTTATTTGGTCATCTTGATTTCGTCAAGGCCTTGCTAGCCAAACAAGGGGCTCGGCCCACGCTAGAAGAAAAATCGCTTACACTGTTTTTAGCCATTCAAGGCGGCTATACGCCGATTGTAAACCTCTTATTAGAGAATGGGGTTAATCCCAATTTTAAAAGGCGTAAGGATGGCTTAACGCCCCTTTCTTTGGCAGTGCTTTATCAACACGCTGAGATAACTCGTGTGCTATTGATTGCAGGTGCTTTACCTAATCTATTTTTTGAGAAGAAAAGCCCACTCTATAAGGCTGTAGAAAATGGTGATTTGGTGATTACCCGGATGCTCATGCGACAAGGTGCAAATCCTAATCTAATCAACCTTGATAATGGAAAAACCCCCTTATCTATCGCTAAAACCCATGGCGATCCTGAAATTTATGATTGCCTATCCCAAGGTGAGCGCACCTATAATGCAAGTATATTGCTTGGCTCCTTATTTGAAACGAATGATGATGCACCCGGACCATCTTTTGCTGATCAGCTGCAAATTACCATGGATATTTCCCCAGATCCTGAAGGGGTTATTTTTTTAATAGACAAAATTAAGGCATCACCCTATGCCTTAACAATAAGGCCTGCACCTGGATTTTTTAATCAGCACCATCTTGATCCGGCTATATCCATAGCACCTGTTGCGGGTAGCGGCAGTGACTTTACCCCTTGATGAAGGATCTTATTTCGCTCCGGATCTTTACTTTGAAACTCATCTTTGGCCCACCTTAATCACTAATGAGCCCACTTTATTTGTAACTGAAATTTTTAGCACCGCCAGAAAAACGACATTTTTTTTGTCATTTTTAATTGACAGCGGTTCCTTATATGGTACCATTAATCGTATGAGCAGATTTGATAAATTAATAATAAAAATGCATGCCAATCCTCGTGACTGGCGCATTGATGATTTAAAAGCTGTTGCTGAAAGATTAGGTATTGATTATCGGCAGCCAGGAACAAGCCATGTAACCTTTAGGCTCAAGAATGGATCCAAGGTAACTGTTCCAGCACATAAACCGATCAAACCAATTTATATTAAGCAATTTTTAGAATTACTTGATGAAGGAGGATTTTTTAATGAGTGAGTATCATTATCTTGCAACAATTCAACCTCTTTCAGAGGTAGATGGTGGTGGGTACTTAGTAAGTTTTCCAGACCTCCCTGGTTGTATTGCCGATGGCGCTACGCCTGAAGAAGCTTTTCATCAAGCTGAAGATGCAATGGTTGCCTGGATAGCAACAGCTAAAGAATTTGGTGATCCTATCCCAAAACCAAGTACCCCTATAAGATATAGTGGCCAATGGAGAATGCGTGCGCCAAAATCACTTCATGCGGCTTTAGCTTCTCGAGCAAAAGAAGAAGGTGTTAGTTTAAATACATTGGCTATTACTTTACTGGCGCAAGGTTTAGAAAAAAATAAAACAAATTAATAAAATTGGCAGTGACTGTACCCCTTGATGAAGGACCTTATCTACGTTCCCACAGAAGATAAGGAGGTTTAACGGGATGGATTCCATTGATGCAGAAATTTTTGTTGCTGTTCTTCTTTTTTTTACTATCGTCCTGCAACAACAGTGGCCCACAATACAATGGCTATATTGATGCGGACTTAAGCTATTTTTCTAGTAATTTTCCAGGTCGATTAACAAGCTTACTGGTTCATCGAGGACAAGCGGTTCAAAAAAATCAATTATTATTTAAACTCGAACAAACCAGTGAACAGTTTGGTGTCTCGATCAGTGAATTAAATAAAAAAAATCTACTCGCACAACGTCAAGAACTCATCAACCAAATACAGTATGATGAAATTAATTATCGTCGTAATGTCAAGATGAGAAAACAAAATGCGGCCAGCCAAAATGATCTGGATCTCGCAAAAAAAGATCTGGATGTCTTAACCGATCGACTCAAAGCCCTCGATTTTCAAATTAAAAGCAGCGGGGTGGATATTGCTGACAAAGATTGGCAGCGCCTGCGAAAAGAAAATTATGCCACCGATACGGGCATTATTTTTGATACCTATTTTACAAAAAATGAATATGTACAAGGGGGCCAGCCTGTTTTATCGTTATTAACCAAAAAAAATATTAAAGTTGTATTTTTTGTTGCTGAAAAAGAGCTCAGTCAGCTTCGCTTAAATGCCAAAGTAGCCATTTCAAGTGATGGTGTGCCTCAGTTGGCAACAGGGCGCATTAATTATATTTCAAAAATTGCACAATATACCCCACCCATCATCTACTCCCGTGAAAACAGAGAATCACTGTTGTTTCGTGTAGAGGCCCGCATTGATAACCCTTCTCTCAACGCATTGCATCTAGGCCAGCCGATTTCCTTAGTGATATTGAAATGAACAAACTGGCCATCGACACCAAGGGATTAACCAAAGTATTTAATGATAAAACCGTCGTCGATCATATTTCACTTCAAGTCCAAAGGGGATCTGTTTTTGGTTTTCTAGGCTCAAATGGCAGTGGAAAAACAACCATGATTCGGATGATTTGTGGCCTTTTAACCCCCACCGCAGGCGGTGGTTATTGCTTAGGCTATGATATTAAAACA
>CANJHO010000089.1 GCA_947474165.1 Legionellaceae bacterium | reverse complement strand
GTGGTCGCGAAAAAAGAAGGAGGATCTGATTAATGCATTGAATCCTGTGTGGGGCGATTTATATCGATCGATATGTTAAAGACCGTGCTACTGCAGGGAGATCCTTCGCGCAAAAAAACGCGCTCAGGATGACGTAGCTGGGGAGTTACAGTAATTTTTTCTTGATAAATGTTATTGCTAATCAATTGGATGTAATGTGCATCAGGCTGAACCAGTTTAAAAGAATTTTTTTGAAATGTTTCAAGCCCACTTTCTGCGCGACCCATTAAATCGTTCATGATCACATAGTTGGAAATCAGCTCGCATAATCCATCAAATTTGAAGAGGTATTTTAGCAAATGATTATGATCGCTCATAATGGAGTGACCTCTATCAGACGTAATTTTTAATATTTTTGCTAAATTTTTCTTTAAAAACTGCTCTATATGTTTTTTGGGTTGATTGACATCGATGTTAAATCCCAGCGCTTCATTTGAGATGTAACCGCTCGTCACGTTGCCATGGAGGTTAGCAGTGGTATATTCTAGCCCCAAACTAGTCGGCATTAAGAATATAGGGAGCACGGGTAGCATGGTTTGACTGGTAAGATCTATTTTATTATGCGAACCGACATATTCATTAATACAAGATTCTAATAGTTTTCTATTGCCAAGGGTTATTTGTTCACCCAAACATCTGATAAAGGGTACATAGCTTGGAAAAATACAAATATTGTTTTGACGAAATACCAATGACATATTTTTGCTCTTTTATTAAGTTAATTTGATTGTAGTGTACCATAACGAGCAATTGAGAGTCCATGTGATTATAATATCTACGTTATTTTTCATGTGCAATATTAAATAATACTGATATGCCGTTTGTTATTTGGTTTATGATAAATAAAGGTCATGGGCTAGAATATTCATGGTGATACTGCGGGTGCAATATATCTTGATAGGAGTTTAATTCGCTATGTTCAAAGGACAAGTTGTTTGTATCACAGGTGCATCAAGTGGTATTGGAAGAGCTTGTGCAACCACTTTTGCAGAGGCAGGTGCTAACTTATTATTGTGTGCAAGACGATTAGACACACTCAATCAACTTGCTGTGGAATTACAGTCGAAACATGGCATTGATGTGCATACGATGGGTCTAGATGTGCGGCAACAAGATAAGGTTGCGGATGCATTTAATGTATTACCTAAAAAATGGCAGTCTATTGATATATTAATTAACAATGCAGGCCTTGCAGCGGGTCTTGATACCTTACAGGAAGGCAATCTTCAGGATTGGGATGACATGATTGATACCAATTTTAAAGGCTTGTTGTATGTCACTCGAGCAATCCTGCCCACCATGGTTGAGAGGAATAAGGGGCACGTTATTAATATTGGCTCCATTGCGGGGCATCAAGTTTATCCCAAGGGGGCTGTATATTGTGCGACCAAACAAGCAGTTAATGCCCTATCACAGGGATTGCGGATGGATTTGTTAGGTACCGATATCAGGGTAAGTTCGGTGGATCCAGGTGCGGTTGAAACCAATTTTAGTAATGTGCGTTTTAAGGGTGATACACAAAGGGCTGCTGCTGTTTATATTGGAATGGAGCCTTTAAAACCAGAGGATGTTGCTGATGCAGTTCACTATTGTGCCTCACGGCCACCGCACGTCAATATCAGTGAAATGATCATCATGCCAACCCATCAGGCTGCAGTGACAATGACGTTTAGGACAGAAGGATAGCTTCCAATCTTAAGCTTTTTGACAAGGATTTGATGGTGTTTTTTTTAATCGCTCCAATCAATCCGAACAATTTTTAATTAACCAAAGCCCGCGATAGATTTAATTTATTCAGTGATAGCAGTTGACGGCTTTTGATGAATTAAAAAGCATTAAGATGGATCAGGGTGATTCTAAAAATACATTTACTTTAAGGAGAAAAGCTATCTTAGAAAAAATAGATATCAATAGATTAGCTAAAACCTTAGGTCAGGTTTTAGTGCAGCGGAATCTAAAATGTGTTGTTGCTGAATCGTGTACAGGCGGAAGCCTTGCTGCTGCAATCACCGATATTCCGGGTTGTTCAGCATGGTTTGATCGCGGTTTTGTAACCTATTCTAATAAGGCCAAGGAGGAGATGTTGGGTGTTTCTTCTCAGGTGATAGCTTTAGAAGGGGCTGTTAGTGAGGCTACAGTTCGGGCCATGGCAATCGGTGCTATCCAGAATAGTGAGGCCCAAGTGAGCATTGCGATAACGGGTATTGCAGGACCTGGCGGCGGGGGACCTGAAAAACCAGTTGGCACCGTTTGGATTGCCTCGGCACTTGATTTAAAATCAGTTACAGCACAGTGTTATGTTTTTAAGGGTGATAGAGCTGCTATTCGCCAACAAGCGGTGCAGTTTGCACTAGATGGACTATTGGCATTAATTTTAAATAAGGAATAAGCATATGTCAGATAAATATACTCAGTTAACGCAGAGCCTAAATACTCAGCTGGCTAAAATGCGAAAGGAAATGCCAGAGTTGATGACTGGTTTTTCATCTTTGGCACAAGCTGCAACCAAAGAGGGTGTTTTGGATAAAAAAACCAAAGAATTGATTGCCATGGCCTTGGCCGTTGCGAACCATTGCGAAGGTTGCATTGGGTTTCATTCACAGACTTTGGTGAAACTTAAAACCAGTCGAGAAGAGTTATTAGAGACATTGAGCATGGCCATCTACATGGGTGGCGGACCCTCATTAATGTTTGCAGCCGAGGCGTTAGAGGCGTTTGAAGAGTTTAGCAATAGTTAGTCGCTAGGGGCACGGGCGATTAGGGCGTGTTGACAATTGCTCCCCACCGCCTACGTACCGCGGCTTGTCCCTGAGAGATCCACACGAAAATAACCCCCTACGTACCGCGCTTTATGCGCGGTATCCAGAACAACGATCTAACCTAATCATAAATTTTTCAGTCTCAGTAAGCATTCTCTGGATACCGCGCATAAAGCGCGGTACGTAGGCAGTTTACGTATTTCATTCAAAAACAACATGTTATATTAAAGTTTCGTGTGGATCTCTCAGGGACAAGCCGGGGGGCTTTTTAAGCGGCAAAATGAGCAAAACAAACGTGATTCGTCGCCTTGTCTTTTTGTTGAACTTTGGCTCAACATGTACTATATTTTAAAGCAGTTATGCTTTTATGTACAGAGCCGATCTTCAACTTTAGATTATAGTGAGTCAATATCATGCCAATCGATCCTAGCTCAGCTTTATTTAAGATCAATAAGCACGCCCATTACATCGCTAATCCAGAGATTCGGCAACGGTTATTTCAACAATTCACGCCCAATTTTTATTTTCACAAGGATGAAATCAATTTTCCTGGTCATCCAGATACTATTATAAAAAATATTATTCAAGAAAAATATAAGCTTTATAAAGAGATGCAAAAAGAGAATAAAACACTAACACCTAAAGAATCTGAAGAACTTCTTGCCATGGAGACCTATTTTTTCAACAAAGATGGCATTTTTAATGACAATTACTATCTGCATCAAAATAAGTTGGACGTGATTAAGCTCACAGAGAAAATCAATGATGCCGATCCACACCCTGAGTTTCTTATATTGGATGAAAAACACTACGGACGTAAGGTGGGCACGATGGTTGATGTTCAGGGCATTTTGCCAATCGGTCACCCTCGCAAAGGTAACAATATTGAACGCCCTCCTTGTTGTGCGGCTATCTGCCCAACGGTGACAGGATTTTGTATTGATTATGAATTTATTTATCCGCTGAATCATGCGATCACGGGATTACGTTGGTTACGAAATATTTTGCCGGAGTCATGGTGTAAAAAATTAAGCAATCTTGGCTTTCATTATGGTGATTGTGAGGGGGTTAGTGTTTACGTCAACATCAATGATGAGGGCGAGTGTGAATTTGAGGGGATGCGCACCTGGGCTCATGGTCGTGATTATTCTCGCCATGTAAAGGCGTCTCAATGTACTTATGATGCAGAGGGGCATCCGTGTGTTTATGTTGGTTTGGGTGGCCATCCGTCTTATGCGGATAATTTTATTGGACGTAATTCCGCCCTGGATCTCGTGGGCGATGCGTACAATATTCTTCCAAATCATTTCATTGATACCAGTCAAGATGTTCTTTCTGCAGCGCTTGCCTTGACTGATGAACAATCTGAGGCAGCTCAGGCTTTTCCAAAATCGATACAGGCCGTGGCTAGAGAGTTGCCTCATTCATTAACAACCTTTAGGCGAATCGCAGACAGTAATCCTGCAACCTTCTCTCGCGGAACCTCACCCGATAGGGTTCTATCAGATGATACGGATAAGAAAGCTAATCAATATAAGCCCTTTTTGTTTTTTACAAAATTATGGCAACAATTGAAAGCGTTCTTTTTTAAGCAACCCGAGCATGGAGTTCTTACATTGTATCGCTTTGATCAGGTTATCAGTGATGACTTTCTCGCCTCAAAACCAATGATCCCATCAAGTTGTCAGAATATTCTGAGTGCTGTATTGGCTGAAAATGAAACAAAAGTGGAAGCAATACAAGCGTATGTGCCTAAGAGCGCCCATGACCTCAACTGTTTGCAATCTAAGTCTGCAACAAGTGAATCATACCATGGGATTATGTCTGGCATAGGAAACAACGAATCAGCAACGACTAAAGATGAGGCGACACCTCAGCCAATAGCAAATAATTCGAAAATAGCTGACGTGCCCTTCAGACCCACTGAAGGCGCCCCCAAGCCTTAGAGTGTCCGCACTGCCATCTTTTTTTCTAAAATGAGAGTCAATTTGAATTTTAAATAGCTGCCACGGCTCTCGCCCATGGATTTCCAGTGCTTACTAGTAATGTTAAAGATTTTAATAAAATCCCTGGGATTACTATTTTGTCTCTTGAGTAAGGTTTGTTTCAGCAAAATAAAAAAAACCCGTTTTTAATTTATTGCCAAGCACCTGTCATGGGCGCTGGTTTGTTTGACGCGACTTTCTGTTGGCAGGGGTATTTTTTCGTGAGCCCTAATAATGCAACTTGGGATACGGTCATTTTGTCCTTGTCGCTTTGTTGGCTTGGCATGTCACGGTAGGTTTGTTGGATTAAATCGTTCAGGGCTGCGGCACTCAGTAGCTCGCCTGCTGGTAGACAAAACAAAGGGGCGCCTTGTTGATAGGCAGAATTATTAGACAGCGTTAGTGTTTCAGCGATGCTCTCACTTGTTAAAATAAGAATAGTTCGCGCAGAGCGTGCCCAGGATTGGGATTGTTGATCGGCCTTTATTTCCATCTGCGGAATATTGTTCGCGATATTCATGTAGTGATCGATAGTGTCTGCATGGGCACTGATTGAGGACATTAAATATAAGAAAATAATTCGACGCATCTTAAATCCTTGTTAAATTTTATATTGAATGGGGGCTAATCCATCCTAGACTGTAGGCTAAAAATAAAAAAATAAATAGTGATAACGAGAGGCCGATTCGCCAACTTAAAGCTTTAACGGTTCGTTTGCTTTTTCCTATGTCGAGCACTAAAAAAATGAGCCCGCCTGCAAGCGAGAATAGAATAACCAACATGGCAATAAAAATGATGGTTTTAGCTAACATTTGTTATACTCCCGCGATAGCAGTTTATATTTAAAAAAGAAAGAAGACAGTCTATGACCAGTTTAACTCGTTTTAGCGTTCGTTTCACCTTATCTTGGCGAAGGAGTTTATTCGCTTTTTTAAGCATCATGCTATTGCTTTGCCTTGGATTTTGGCAATTACAGCGAGCAGATGAAAAAAAACAAATGCTGAGCGCGCATGCGCATTTGGCAGAGCAGCCCTCCAGGTTGTGGGTGTCTAACGGACAAGCCCCCAATCAATATCAGCCCATTCATGTGAGGGGTCAATTTCTTTCAACCATACTGTTGCTAGATAATCAACATTATCGACATCAATTTGGCTACCATGTGGTTTCGCCGCTTCAATTGGAGAATGGGAAGCTTATTTTAGTTGACCGAGGATGGTTGCTTGGCGATATAACAAGGCAGCGATTACCTATTATCAAGACACCTGTGGGACGGGTGATGGTTCGTGGTAGTGCTTATTATCCTTCTAAAAATAATTGGAATTCAGGGCCGTTAATAGAAAAAGAGCAAGCGGATTCAGTGGTGATTGAGACAATTGATACAAAATTAATTAGCCAATTTTTGCATAAACCAATCTATCCGTTTATTATCCGCCTTGGACCGCACGAAGCGGCTGGTTATATCCGCGATTGGTCGATAGTGGCCATGCCACCAGAGCGCCATTATGGCTATGCGGTGCAATGGTTTGCGATGGCCTTTGTGGTTTTTATTATTTTTATTACCCTAACGTTTAAGAAAAAAACATGAAAATATTTCATCGACAGTCTATGGTGTTCTGCTTGTTGGGGGCCTTGTTTGCAGCCCCTGGTATTGTTGCCTATGTGTTTTATTTGCATCCCAATTGGTTGGGTGAGGGTACTACCAACAAGGGCCGGTTACTGAATCCTCCTGTTTTATTAGCGCATCCCAATCCCCGGGGCATGTGGCAATTGGCATTATGGAGCCCGAAGGGGTGTACTAAAGATTGTATTGCACAATTGGATAAATTAGCCCGTATTCGTCTTGCGCTAGGTCGCCACCTTTATGAGGTGGATGCTTTATTATTAATGGATACGAGCCTGCCTAAATCTTTAGTCGGCGCATTGGATGGCCAGGATATTCATCGCTTGAGTTTATCACCGCTTGAACGAAAACAGATGACTGTGCTGACGAATGAGGCTGCTTTTTTCATTATTAATCCAAACAACTATTTGATTCTCGCTTATGCCACAACTGCTAAATCCGAGGATATTTTTTATGATCTTAAACAACTACTTACTCGATGAGAAACAATCTATGTCATTGAAATCGCTGCGTTATATTTCAACCTTCGCCATGGTGTTGGCGCTATTTGTGGTCATGTTAGGGGCTTATACCCGTTTGACGGATGCAGGCCTCGGTTGTCCTGATTGGCCGGGTTGTTATGGTCACATGGTATTGCCCACAGACCTAGATGAGCGCATGAGTGCAGCGCATCACTATTCAGAAATCCCCATGGTGTCTCGAAAAGCCTGGACTGAAATGGCCCATCGTTATGCAGCCGGCACTTTGGGTATTTTAATCTTCGTCATGGGTGGGGGGCTTTTGCATGCGCGTCGGAAGGGCATCTTATTGCCTTGGGGTGTCCCTTTGCTATTGATTTTTTTAGTCTTGGCTCAAGCCGCTTTGGGGATGTGGACAGTTACCTTAAAGCTATTGCCGGTGGTCGTGATGGGGCATTTGTTGGGTGGTTTGCTGATTTTCACAGGACTTTGTTATTTTCGCTTGCAATTAAGTGAGGTTGTTGGTTTAAATTTAACCCGATGGCGGGTTTGGATTTCACTCGGTCTGCTGATTGTGTTTTTTCAAATTGCTTTGGGTGGGTGGGTTAGCTCTAATTACGCAGGGATTGCTTGCATTGGCTTTCCGACGTGCAATGGTCAGTGGTTGCCAGCACTTCATTTGTCTGAAGGATTTAATCTGTTTTCCTCGGTTGGTGCTAATTATCAGGGGGGCGTGTTGGATAATAGTGCAAGAATCACGATTCAATGGGTGCATCGATTGGGTGCATTATTAACCTTTGGGTATGTGTTGACCTTGTCGCTATTACTGATGCGCTGTGTTAAATCAAAATCAATGTATCGAATGGCGTTATGTGCGATTTTTTGTCTGGGCCTTCAACTGGCTTTAGGCATTGCGAATGTGATATTTTTTCTTCCTTTGTGGGTTGCTGTTGCACACAATGGGGTTGCAGCATTATTGCTGGCGACGATGATGGGGATGCGATATCTCGCAAGCAGCGGGAGTTATCATGTCCTCTCACACTAAAAGAGCTCAAAATAAAGTCGCTTGGCGTGATTATGTTGAGCTCTGTAAACCGCGTGTTGTTGCGCTGATGTTGTTAACCGTTCTCGTCGGCATGTATTTAGCGACGCCAGGCTGGGTTCCTCTGCTGACCTTAGGCACAAGTCTTTTGGGGATTGGTTTATGTGCAGGAAGTGCGGCGGCTATTAATCATTTAGTGGATAAGCGAATTGATGCCATTATGTCGCGGACTAAAAACAGACCCATTGCCCACGGACGTATTGCGGCTATGGACGCTGCATGGTTTGCAACGATATTGGGTGTGATGGGTTTGGCTGTGTTGAATTATTGTGTGAATACCCTTACCGCAATATTAAGTTTTTTTACTATCATAGGCTATGCAGGCCTTTACACAGGCTTTTTAAAACGCGCCACACCCCAAAATATAGTCATCGGTGGTTTAGCGGGTGCAGCCCCTCCTTTACTGGGATGGACTGCTGTAGCCAATCATTTGGATCCTCAGGCGCTGTTGTTGGTATTGATTATTTTCATCTGGACTCCCCCACATTTTTGGGCACTAGCCATCTATCGATTTGAAGATTATCAACAGGCAGAAATCCCTATGTTGCCTGTAACACATGGGATTCGTTATACTAAATTGAATATATTGTTATATACCATTTTGTTACTGGTGGTAAGTGTATTGCCGTTTATTGTCGGGATGAGTGGCGGGCTGTATCTGGTGGCTGCATTATTGCTTGGGTTTCGATTTTTGTATTGGGTCTTGCGATTATATTACTCTGATAAACCCATTGTAGCGATGCAGACATTTAGGTTTTCCATCGTGTATTTAATGTTGTTATTTGTGTTTTTATTGGTGGACCATTACTTATAAGCGATATAATGTTACTATACGCTTTTTCAGATGATCGAGTATTTGACAAAAAGATTCAAACTTACCAAACTCATCTCTAGCCCCCTGTGAAAATCTTAGAGGATACATTCAGATGTCCAATTTAAAAAAACGAATGTCGATAACAGCGGTCTTTTTCATCGCGCTTGTGGCATTACTATCTGGGATGCTTATTTCACAACGGGTTCATTTGACAAAAGGGCTTGCTAAAAGCCAACTTCATGGGACTTTTTTAGATAAGCCGCGCAAGGTTGCCTCCTTTGCTCTAATGGGCATTGATAATGCACCATTTAACAATGCCAGCCTAAAAGGACATTGGACGATGTTATTTTTTGGTTTTACGAATTGTGGGTCTATTTGTCCCACCACGATGGCAGAATTAGCAAAAATGTATCGTATTTTGGAAAAAAAAGGCACTAAAAAACTGCCGCAAGTGGTGATGATTTCAGTTGATCCAGAGCGGGATAGTTTGAAGAAGTTAAATCAGTATGTTAAAGCCTTTGATCCTCATTTTTATGGTGCGAGAGGCGATGAGACCTTAATCGCTGCAATGACCAAAGAAATGGGTGTGGCGTATATTAAAATTATGCCAGAGGCGATTGAAGACGCACAAAATTACGATATTGAACACACGGGGACTGTGATGTTGTTTAATCCACAAGGAGAGTTGAGTGCATTTTTTACCATGCCTCATGATGCCTCGTCGCTAGCCAAAGAGTACTTGTTGGTGTCATGATGTTTTCGTTTTAGCTTTTTTACCAAGGAACCACCCATTCATGAACATCGCAATACTGGCGACCAATCCTAAGTTGTATTCGCATCAACGTTTAATTGCTGCTGGAGAAGAGGCGGGACATACGATACAGGTGATTAATCCCCTGTATTGCTATATGAACGTTGCTGCATCTTGTCCTAAAATACATTATCGTGGTGGTGCGCCATTGCCACATTTTGATGCCGTTATTCCTCGCATTGGTGCATCGAACACCTTTTATGGCACAGCTGTATTACGGCATTTAGAAACCATGGGGATTTATACGCTAAATGAATCAATAGCGATTGCTCGTTCACGTGATAAATTTCGATCATTACAATTGTTGGCCCGTAAAGGTCTACCCATGCCTTTAACAGGTTTTGCTCAATCACCCGATAATACAACGGATCTGATTCGTATGGTCGGTGGCGCGCCCTTGGTGATTAAATTATTAGAAGGGACGCAGGGTAAGGGGGTTGTTTTAGCAGATAGCCATCAATCAGCTGTTAGTATTATCAATGCATTTAAAGAAATGCATGCCAATATTTTAGTCCAGGAATTTATCGAAGAATCCTGTGGAACAGATATTCGTTGTTTGGTCATTGGTGATAAAGTCGTTGCGGCCATTAAACGCCAGGCCAAAGAGGGTGAGTTTCGTGCCAATGTGCATCAGGGGGGCAAAGCACTTAAAGTTAAATTGACGCCACAGGAGCGCACCATTGCTGTTGCTGCTGCAAAAACAATGGGATTGAAGGTTGCGGGTGTTGATTTGCTTCGTTCTAATCGTGGGCCATTGGTGTTAGAGATTAATTCCTCGCCAGGCCTTGAGGGAATTGAAAAGGCAACCCAAGTGAATATCGCTGCAAAAATCATTCAATACATAGAAAAACATGCCAAACCCATTGGCATCAATCAGCGCTTTCAGGGTTAGCATGATGGAGAAATGAGTCGCTGGCGCGAAACTCATTTTACCTCTCAAATCGACGTACCGCGGTACGTCGGAACCGAGTGAAAACCAATCAAGCGTCAGTGACTATTTACTGTTCATCTGGTTCATGTTTAGCCATCAACCACGCCGCATCGACCTCTAACTCCTCTGCGATAACGCCAAGTAATGCTTCATCAACAGCCAGCGTTCCGTTGAGTAGGGCTTCTGCCTTGAATCGTGGCACCTTAATCAACTTAGAAAAGACCACGACCCGTTCATCGAGACGATCAGGTGCACCAATGTCATCTAAGGCCTTATTTAGGCGTTCTGCAAATGCTCGATTGCTCATTTCCATCTCCATTAGGAAAACATTTGAACCAATCCTTTAGTTGGGTATAGCATAGAAATGACCGTTTGCAAGTTTTTACTGCGCTTGATCAATCTGTTTGGAGGGGTGGCGTGGTGGTCTTTGTTTTTCACGCGGAGCTTGCGAGCATGTAAAACGAAGACTCCCATGACAGGCCCCCGACACGCCGTGGCTGATTAGGACTTGGCGGAATGTGGGTAATGATAAGAGCGCAGCGTGCCCGACAATTGCCGGGCACGTCGCTCTCGCTTCTTTGCCCAGCCTACCTATTTTATTTAAAATTGTATTGAACCATCCTTTTTGTAACATGATTGATCACACATGTTTTAGCCCTGCGCGCAGTATAGCTTTCAGTGATCAGCCCATTTAAGATTAATATCCTGTGTAGGAAAGGCCATGTTGATCTTGTTTTCTCTAAAGGCTTGATCAATTGCAAAATTTAACTCACTTTTAATGAGTGCTTTTTTATTAACGTCTTTAATTAAACACGACAGTTCAAAAATAAGATTGCTACCGCCAAATGATTGGAACAAGACCACAGGCTTATTCCGATGACTTTTGATGATCTCTTCATGATTATTCGCAAGATTTAATAACACATCGCGAACCAGCGTGGCGTCACTCCCATAAGCCACGCCAACCTCACAATTAATCCGACAAAATTTATCACTAAACATATAATTGGTGACGCGATGGGTAATCAGATTAGAGTTGGGAACGATAATGTCTTCCCGAGAGGCGGTAATGATTTGAGTGGAACGAACGCGAATTTTTTTCACAAACCCTTGAACCCCATCTACTTCGATGAGATCCCCGGGTCGGATTGGTTTTTCAATCAATAAAATTAATCCAGAAACAAAATTGTTCACGATGCTTTGTAACCCCAGGCCAATACCGACTGATAAAGCCCCTGCAATAATGGCAAGTCCAGTAAAATCAAAACCTGCTACTAAAAATCCTGAAATCAAAGCGATGCCAAATCCAATGTAGGTCAAAATGGACGCAATAGCCACTTGTGTTTCTTCCTCATCCTCAAATTGTTGATGGCGGCTAAAGGAGGTGGATATCGCCCGAAATACTAAATAAAGCAGGCAAAAAACAATAATGCCTGAGATGATCCGGGTTGGATAAATGGTGATATTGGCGAGATGAATACCATATAAAAATTGGTTGTAAATACTTTCGATGTAGTCTGTCAGAAATCCAAAGGTCTGGCTGATGAGGAAGATCCCAAGCAGAATAATAATGACTATGGCAATGCTTTTTAAAATTAAAAACTCAGTGAAAGTCTGTTCTTTTTTATAACCAAAATAAGTAATAATATGCGTTTTAAGGACTTCATTTTGGTTGAGCGAAAGATAAAGTTT
>CANJHO010000088.1 GCA_947474165.1 Legionellaceae bacterium | reverse complement strand
GAGTTGAACTAAATTAAGTTGGATATTGAGGGGTACGGCGGGTACTGTTAAATACTGGGGCGGGCATTGAGCCATGGGTAATAAGGGAATTGTGCCCAAATATTTTTGCCCAACGCCTGCACTAATGCCCGTTGTAACCGATGGCATAGATCTTACAATAGGATCTTGAACTATATCGACGCCTGGTTTTAAACAGTTAACCAAGGCTAATATTTTAATTCGTTTGATGGTGCTGGGAATGAAAAGAAAGGTGCCAGGATTCAAAGCAGCGGCTGCTGCGACCATTTTAGCTTGGTCGATGTTGGGGCAAAAGCTGAGTGATGTGCCAGGATTCAAAGCAGCGGCTGCCGCGACCATTTTAGCTTGGTCGGTGTTGGGGTAAAAGCTGAGTGATGTGCCAGGATTCAAAGCATTGGCTGCTGCGATCATTTTAGCTTGGTCGGTGTTGGGGTGAAGAATGAGTAAGGTACCAGTCTTCAAAGCAGCGGCTGTGGCGACCATTTTAACTTGGTCGGTGTCGGGGTGAAGAATGATGACGCCACCAGGATTCAACGCATTGACTGCGGCGATCATTTTAACTTGGTCTATGTCGGGGGGAAGGCTGAGCAAACTCCTTATTTGCCAAGCAGCGGGAGTCATTACAGGCTGATCAGTGTTGGGGTGAAGGGTGAGTGATGTATCAGTTTGCACCGTGGGCGGGAGGGGCACAAGGTCAGTTTGACCCAATGCCATGATGGCTTCTGTTGGGATGGTTTCAGTGTTAGTGGGTGCTTTAAACATGATTTAGCCTGGGTATTGTTGGGCGATAATTAGACTTCAAGCTGTTTTA
The DNA here is from genome assembly GCA_947474165.1 of Legionellaceae bacterium. Classification (GTDB taxonomy): domain Bacteria; phylum Pseudomonadota; class Gammaproteobacteria; order Legionellales; family Legionellaceae; genus CANJHO01. The sequence continues at coordinate 11,443 of CANJHO010000088.1, read as the reverse complement.
TTTTGCAAATGCCGCGCTATATTCTGTCAAACCGCAAAAAACCATACTCTAGGCGGCCGCATTTCAGGTACGCTTCAAATTCAGTTTGAACATGTTGAGGAAGGGTCTTGTCTGACGCTGACAGAGATCGAAACCTCAATCAAAGCCCCGATCCCGTTGATTTCAAGAACAAAGGTGGCTTAATAACAATGAAGCAAGATAATCGTTGTTGCAACCGAGCCGCAGCCGTCAGAAAGCGAAATGGCAAAGCACCAACGCCTAAAAATAAGGCGCGTCATCAATATCAAAAGTATCCGCTAATTTGCATAAGCCTGTATGGCGAGCAGCACCTTGATAACAAAGGCCAACTCCTATCGCAAAAAAACCAACCCCTGCTGCAGCTACACCGGCAGAGAGCACCAGTGCACCAGATGTGACAAGCACCAAGCCGATAAGTCCCAATAGAATACCAATCTTTAGCATCCCTGGAGAAGGCTCAACACGTCCCGGCAGTTCGTTTTTCCGTTTTATAAATTGAGCATGACTCAGACGCCCATTTACTGCATCATCAACCAAGAATAAAGCGTTTGCAATCTGCTCAGTAGTTGCCGTGCCTTTATTTTTAATTTGTTTACATTCATTTAATAGGTCTTGTATTAACACGGCTATCTTAGCCTTGTTTTTATCAACAGCAACAACAATACCAGTATTTTCTTCTGAGAAACGGTTTAACCGGTCTTCTAACATGCGATACCTAGCTGATATCCAATCGTTGTAAGGACCAGATCTGTAGAGTTTAGTCTCATCGATACCAGGTCGGTAAATACACGTTACTCTTGGCATCTCATGCAGGTCTTTCTCAGTAACGATACGCCTTTCTATACTCGGGCGTTTATTGCTAGGACTGTTGTAACCATTTACGAAGACACGGTCTCTAAAGCGGGTGTTATATTGTTCGTCATCTCTGTCTTCAAATTCAATTTGATAAATAGGGTACTCAACATTTGCATGTTGGTCATTAGCTATTCGTCGTTCGTCTTCCGCATATAACATGGCATCATCTAAAGTAGAAAAAATCGCCATTCTTTCTTCAGCAGGCTGATCGGTTGATGGTTTATAAAAATGTATACAATAGTCATCAACTGAGTTATTTGGGATCCCATCTTTCAAAACACCATATCTTAAAACCATTACAAAGAGCCTCTAATTTGTATATTATAATCACAGTGACGATTATTTTAACACAAGGTGTTTTATTGTCAAATATGAAAAGTATTGGAATTGGATAAAGAAATCGAAATTGCGATGGGAAAATAGTTGCTTTGGTTTGTGATGACAAATTATTTGTCAAACCCACGACTTAGCAAGGTGTCCGATATTCCTGGGCAAGATCAAAATTGGCTATTATTGTTTTATTGTAACTCCTGAGGTACGTTATCCTGGGAGCGCGTTTTTTGAGAGATCTCCTGACTCCAATCCAACAAGGAACATAGCATGCATACCGAGTCGTACCTGGGGCGTTACGTTTTATTTTGTGCTGGATTATTGTTTTTTACAGCAAGTTTCAGCAGTGATCGTTATTTTCTTTGTGGTCCTGATGAGGATGGATGCTATTCGCATAAACGGGTATCGTTCTTTATTACAGGAAGCTATTTTTTCTGGCTCAGAACCTAACCATAAGGTAAAAATTATATGTTTATTGATAAAATAGTTTGTGTAGGAAAAAATTATCTTGATCATGCTAAGGAACTTGGAGATGCAGTCCCAGAAAAACCCGTATTATTCCTAAAGCCAGCAAGTGTTATTAAACAAGCCTCATGTTGGGGTGAGCTGATCCAGCTTGATTTTCCTTCTGAAGATACTGCTGTGCAACCTGAGTGCGAAATTGTCCTGCGTATGGCCCGTGATGGGTATAGAATGACAAATGAAGAAGCTAGAAACGCTATTTCAGATCTTACGCTTGGTCTGGATATGACATTAAGAACTCGCCAATCTGAGCTAAAAAAACAAGGGCATCCTTGGACTACAGCAAAGGTATTTAAAGATGCCGCTGTTCTTGGTCCATGGGTTCCAAAACATCAATTTAATCATTATATGGAAACTGAATTTCAATTGATAATTGACGGAACCTTGCGGCAATGTGCTAAAGGGGAAAGCATGATGGTGCGACCAGAAGATTTATTGGTTTATATTAGCCAATTCTTTCCCTTAAAATCAGGTGATGTTATTTATACAGGAACTCCAGCGGGAGTAACGTCAATAGCGAAAGGCACAACAGCTGAATTACGCTGGGACACTTACTTCTACAGCGTAACATGGGGTTAATATTTATCTTACCTGAAGGCCATAGTAATCTTTTAAGAAAAGAGAATAATAGGGTCTTTGAACTAATATATCTCGAAGATGTAGGATTGAAATAACAAATTCAGCTAAATCTCAAATGTTTCACCTGGTTTATGATCGGTTTTGGGTTCATTGCTGCTCGTTTTGTCTTTCAAAGCACTTTTATAATCACTGGTTACATTCGTCAATGGTTGAGGTTCTGTTCCCGGATTCTTGCTATTGGTTGCACTTTGTATGGCTTGCCGATAATTGTGTGTTGTATCCATCGATGTCTTTTTTTGTTTGATTTCTGCCAGTTTGTTGATTGAAGATATGATACTGTCCACGCTTGTCTTAAGTCCTGGAAAATGCTGGTCCAACGCCGTTTTTTTTGCTAATTTATCACTTACTCCTTGTGCTGCCTTTATTTTTTCAATATCAGTTGACTTAGGATTGATGAGTATCTCTAGATCATGGTTAATGTCAGCAAAGCCAGGGGCTTCTTTTTTTTCCTGCATCCATGCTTCTATCCCGTAGATTTCGCTAGCCAGCTGGCTCTCCTGTATTTCCAAGCGGTCCTCTAAGGATTGGTGAGGTGTGATCTTTGCTTCGATAAAAGGGGCCATGTAGGCTTGAACTGCGAGATTAATGGCTCTAAATTCAGGCTTTAGATCCCTTCCGTGAGGTGTGTTGTTAAGCAAAACCATCAGCTTGTTGCATTCATCTAAAAATTTTTCTTGCGCGTCTTTGTTATGAATCGAATCACCCAGAGCCTGACTTTGTTTTATGAGGGTGTCCAGCTTTTCTAATAGTTTGACTTGTTCTTCACTTAATTGTGATACAACTTGATTCGCCAATTTATTCAGCCAAATAATAGGTGTATAATCACTATGACGATGTTGATGCTCACCGTTAAGTAAAGCGTGTATGGATTTTTCAACCGTATGTCCCAGGTTCGCATATTTGGATGATGCTTTAAAACCCATGACCGAATCTGCACGAACACATACAACCTCAATATGTGGAATTTTTTTATCATCCTCGTAACTCATCACTGGAATCATGAGAATATCGTCTGGAAATCGGGACATGTACTCTGCCTCATTTTTTTCAGCGGAGATGTTGACAACACTATAAAAATCGGCCACAAGCTCGGGATTTCGGATGTGCACAACAACGCCATCTTCAGCGCCTTTTTCAAAGGATATTGCAGTATTTTCATCTGCGGTTGTACTTAGTGATTTTTTAGCAACAATGTCGACGATGTTGATGGAGCTGAGTTCTTCTGCGCTCATATTTGCAAAATTCTTGTTTTTCAGAAGTTCTTGTGCTTTTTTAAATTTTTCTTGATAATTAGCGTTACCAAAATCTTGCCCTCGAAGCAGGAGCGTTGGCGTTTGATTAGACTCGTGTTTTGCCTTTTCTAAACCTGCTTTGTGCAGAGCAACATTCATGATCAAAGCTATTTCTCTTACTTCTTTCGATGCATTTATCCCCTCCTTATAACCGACGATGGTTTGATTTAATTTTTGATAAAATGGGCTCTCTGTCGTGTACATGCGTAAGAGTACATCATTAAAATCAATGTGTTTTTTTGCTTTATCAATATCAGGGTTTGCTGCTTCAAGCTCCAGTTCATTTTTGCATTGCTTATATAGCTCCTTTAGAGTTGTTGATTCAATGCCATTGGAAAAAACAACATCCCCACCTGGGCCTTCAATCATTTTCTTAATGGATGGCAGAAAGGAGTCATCTAGGTTTTCAGCGATGAGCGTAAGATGACCTTTTTTAGTCATATCTTTTAGGCTCTCTATGTCTGAGTCAGGCAGTAAAAAATCTTTGTTGCTCGATGGTTCTGACCATTTGTGAACATTGATTAAAATAGTGTCTCGAACCGCCTCTTCCTCCACTCCATAACTATGATGCGCATCGTCATAATTTTGGGTCATTTCTTCAATCGCCCTTTCTAAATTTTCTTGCAAGGTGATTTGCTCGGGTTTAATCCATAATAATTGCTCTGGCGTATAGCGCTTCAACAATTCATCTAATCGCTCTCGCGTATGCAGCGTTAATAGCTCCTCCAAATGCTGTTTCGTAGGGCTTGGCATCTTTCCTCTCCTTCCCGCAGATCAATACACATGATAAACGTCTTATGTTAATTATAGGCGATAACCGAGCATTGTGCGCAAAAAGACATCAAATACGGCCATGATCTATCACGGACAACTTTACTTCTAATGCGTATTGTCAGAGACATTAATACCCCTTTGTGCCTGATGTTCGTGCCTCATCTGTTGGTTTATTTTTTTTATTCGAGTCATGGGGTAATGCCGATAGATCTAGATTTTTGCAAATAACACCTAATCGTCCATCTTTCAAAGCATTAAGTTCCTGAGAGGTGAAAAGTTCGATTTTTTTGCCATCAATATAATCAATTAACTTATCACTTGCTTTTACTTTTATCTCTTTGCTTCTGCTATCCAAATAGTCTGTTCCTGTCAAACGATCTAACAAAAAATAAACAAATGATTTCACCATTAAAAAATTAAAATGGAACCCACCCCACTCACTTTTCCGCGTTTTATTATAATCTTTCAGTGCATTAATATTAATATCACTGGGCAAATGCGGCTTATCGTCATTACTTTTTTTGTGAGAGTGTATTTGAGCTCTCATATCCGCTATTCTAGCTCTTGAAGCCTCTAACTCCTCACGAGTAAAATGAGTAGTGAGGTGCTCCTGTAACTTATTTTTTTCATAATGCACAGGTTTAACACTAGTCGCAAAAGGACTGGCCTTATTGGTTTGGGGATTAGGAGCCAAAGCTGCAGGGTTCCTCTCTGGCTCAGGAGAAGATCTTTTTGACGGCGGTTGAAAAGGCGCTACAGAAACATGTTCAGGACTTACACCAGATGATTTCAGGAGCGGAAGGTTTACTTGAAGAAATTGATAATATGTCGAACCTTTATGATTTCTAGTCTTCTCAAAATATGTCTGAATATCTTTTTCAGATATATCAGGGTGTGTTCTTAGGTAATCAAGATCTTCTTCGCAATATTTTAAATGTTTCCCTTTAAGTTGATGTGATTTGTTTTTTAAGGCACCCATTACATCTAAAACAACCTTGTTCATAGGAACCTGAGCCTCAAGCATCGGAATAAAAGCACCCTTTAACTTTGTCATATAAAGCAATCCATCTTTACTTTGTCTCTTTTCATTAAAATAAGAAAGAATAGCTTTAGCATCCAGCGTGGGGTTTTGTCTTAAGTAGTTAATATCTGTGTTCAAGTGCTCTATCAAACTATCCATCTGTTGAGCATTATTATGTTTACCCTTTGGAGGCTTATTCTTTCTCTCCTGGTTAAACATAAGCCTCAGATTCTCTAACTCAAACATTGCCGCTGAAACAGCTTTGCTCATAGGATATTGAGGCCCATTATTCCCAATAAAGGTATAAGCTGGCTGTTTCATAGCTGTTCTATAACCACCCAGTTCCTCATTGGCTGCCTGGAAAATGTTATCTCTTTGATACTTTTCTCCAAGATCTTTTTTTTGCCTCTCCAGAACCATATGTTCTTGTTTTTTAGCACTATATTGACTAGATTTTTTGCCAAATTTCTCTTCAGCACTTTTCAATTGCTCCAAAACTTCAGCAATCTTATCATCTATCTCTTTGCTCTTTTGGTTTCCGTAAACAAAAGCCATCAAATCGCCTCGCTCACGACCTTCATCTAGTGCATGAATACCAACCCATGTCAGCACCTCAAAACGCATCCCAAAATGACCCGTGTCTGTAGGATTTACTACTGCATGTACCTGAAGGTTATCAAAATGATTCTGCTTCATTTCGGATGAAAATTGCTGAGCCAAAGAAGGCTTTCCTGCTTGACACAAGCCAGCCTCACAAGAAATTAAATAAATGTGTTTCAATTGATCTTGATGTGGTTTAACTGCTCCTAACAAAGCCTGGGCAAGCCTCTTAGGAGTCATACCTCCAATCGTGTCGTCATCACTGGTATGAGCCACCAAGGTGATATCACTAACCGACCCTGAAAATGTCATCCCTTCCTTAAATTGAAGAACTTCCTCTCCTGGATCCCGTGGCAAAGCCTCTGCAGCGACTCTATCGGCCTCATTAAAATAAAGAATAGTCATGAGTTATCCTAATGGAATTGATAACTTTATTGTAACACAAAAACACGAAGTGGGCAAAATAAGAAAAAATCAATCAATATATGGTTCGAAATATGCCCCGCAACCTAGTACTTCGTCAACATTTAGTGTTGACGGGTTAATCCGAGCACGACCGTTAGGAAGTGGAACTTGAAACAAGTTGCTCCCTACTAAAACGCGCGGCTACGGTACTAGCACTCTCATTTCCCACGAAAATTGCACATGAACTACCATCACGCGCTAGCATACGCTACAATTCGACCACATCAATCCAACCCAGCATTACTATGCCAGAATTACCGGAAGTTGAAACAACCCTGTCTGGATTAAAACCGCATCTTGAGGGGGCTATTATTCAGGATGTTGTTGTTCGCCACACACAACTGCGCTGGCCCATACCATCCACCTTAAAGTATGATTTAAATTTACAAAATATCCGCCATATTTCACGTCGTGGCAAATATTTATTAATATCAATGGATTCAGGCACACTCATTATCCACCTGGGAATGTCTGGTAGTTTACGTCTTGTCACTATCGATGAAACCATTCGACGTCATGACCATGTGGATATTGTTTTATCTGGCCATAAAATACTACGCTACCATGATCCCCGTCGATTTGGCGCCATACTTTTGACTAAAAATAATCCTAGCGAACATCCCTTGCTGGCATCATTAGGAGTCGAACCACTCAGTGTGGATTTTACTGCACAATATCTTATTATTCGGGCAAAAAATCGCCGCCTAGCAATTAAATCGTTTATTATGGATAGCCATATAGTTGTTGGTATAGGTAATATTTACGCGGCAGAGGCCTTATTTTTAGCCAAAATTCACCCAGCCACTCCCGCTCAATTACTCACTACAAAACAATATGAAACACTCATTGAGGCAATTCAATATGTCTTGCAAGCAGCAATTAATCAAGGGGGCACCACCCTAAGAGATTTTGTAAACAGTGAAGGAAATCCCGGATATTTTGCTCAAAAATTAAACGTCTATGGACGAACCGGCTTGCCCTGTAGGCATTGTGAAACCCCATTGGATAGTTTTAAATTAGGACAAAGAAACACCGTTTTTTGCAAACATTGTCAACCTAATACAAGTCAAGTGATAAAAAAACCTACTTAAGCGATTTCTTGGGGTAGAGTAATAGCGTGCGGCAACCTCAAGATTTTGTTTATAGTATGAAGCCGCACAATGGATAAAAGGTACTAAGGGACTGTAAATAAATAACTCGTACATTTTGTCATCCCATCTTACTGTCATCTTGAGACGATCAGATCTTCAAAAAAGCTCGATGGACAATGAGTACACCTTCGCCTTTTCGAAGATCTGATCGTCTCAAGATGACAGCAATCTGAGCGCCAAATTGTACGAGTTATTTATTTACAGTCCCTAATTTAACTTTACTTGGCAAATAACACCATCCATTTCACGGGACAATTTTTCTTCATTGATCTTGGCAGAACGTTCAGCGACAACAGCAACGACTACTTTGAAAATAATTTCAGCAATACGCTCACCCGGGCATTTGCGCTCTCCTTCCGAAAAGGGAGCAAATCGATGTGATCCAAGTTTCGGTGCGTCCGACTCTCTAAAACGACCGGGGTAAAAACCATTAGGTCTTGTCTCTAAATAACGGCGTCTGATTAAAATAGTCGTTCCTGCTGGAATTGTCCTAGCCCCATCGACAGAGAGACTTATTGGTGTTTTTCTAATTATGAAATCTTCATCAGCAAATCTAGAATGATACAACGATTCTTTGTATAAGCAATCCAAGAACTTCATGTTACGTATTTTTGATATATAATCAGGACTGCTCTCCCCATGATAAAAAGAAACGCCAACCTCTTTCATCTCTTCAAGCAGTTGTTGCATCATTGGCATTTTTATCAGTTGCTCAGGATATATTAGACCATCAGTAACACCAGTTATTATCTCAGCACACTCTGCCTCATAGCAAGAATACTCAAATGCTCGCGTAATTGCGATTGCTACATTGTTTGCCGTCAATAATACTGTAACACACGCGTCTATTTCCGGATCTTTTTCTAATAGCTCCTGCAAGGATCGCCTTTCCTCGACAGTTAGCATGACAATGTCTTGTTTTATTTTGTCTTTTATAATCCTTGATAAAACAGATGGAATAATGTCTTCATCCGCATCTATACCTAGTCGCACCAATTCAGCAATCCAAGCTCTATATTGTTGCTTAACTTCTGATGTTATTGAAGCCCCCTGTAACAGTACACGGGACATAGTAGCCAGTGCCTCAGTAGCTTGTGGTGTCAATTCACACCCCAACATCATTGATAGTAAAATACGCTGTACAAGATTTTCTATTCTGGTTAGGTTATTAACCATCAACTTATCTTTTTCTTTTATTAAGGTTGCTTTAGTTAATTGAATAGCAACGTTGATAATATCTTGTGGAGGAGGTAAATGGGCTACAAATTTTTTTCGACCATCCATCCCTTCTCTTCCAGATGTAGAGATAAATTGTGGATGGCCACTCAGTTTATTCAAAGGTTGAAAAGCCGACCTTGTTTCTGGTAAAGAATCTAACCTTTTTAGCAGATCCCTCACCAAAGTAGTCGACTCTTTCTTTGGTCTAACAAGAGCCATGTTCATGGATAACAGACGACCTACTAAGCCAAATTGTACTATGGTGACCTCGTCGAATTCCTCAACCCCTGCTCTGTCACCACCATCCCACCTCAATTGATGAAGACGAACAGGAGTCCGCAATGAAGCAATATCTTTTACATCACTCCAACCTAAATCACCGACCAATATATTTTTAACGTTGCGGATCAACGTGCTAGCAAGGTTCACTGGATAAATGATTAAATAAAACACACCACCAAACATAAAAAAACCTCAAATAAGATCAAACTGGCTCTGAATTATACAGCACTTAAATTATTAATGCAAAATAATACGATATTTGACACCCCAGGCACGTCATCCTGAGCGTAGCGAAGGATCTCAACTTGACCATATCCGAGCCATACTCAGGAGATCCTTCACTGCGTTCATGATGACGTATACGTAGTTTGATGGAATAAAAAACAAATTTATCCACAACTAAAGATGCATGCAAGCTAGGATGCCAACCCGAGGATTCAATGTTGATGAGGCACTAGTGATGCATGGCTATACTAAGCCAGGCAACAAAGGATATTGCAAACCAACGATTTAAAGAGTTAGCTCATGTTCATCTCAGCCGTTGCCTTGCCCATGAACGCACTATCATTACCTAAATCAGTGGAGAGGGGTTGTTTAGGTGTAAATATACTTTGCTTCGACACACGTGGCAGAGCATGCCCTTCTGTCGCAGGTAGCATTTCATCTTCTGATGCTGTCTCACGCATTTCAATGATATGTGCCGGTAATTTACCCAGTCTTACATAATGATTAAGGTCTGATAATTGCTGAGCCTCCCCAACCGCTGAAGTAAACAATACATCTATTGTTTCAAAACCAGGATCATGAATATTTGAGCTTGAGACAGAAAGCATCCCCTCTTCGTTAAGCATAAATATTCTTAAATTTTTAGATAACAATAAAGCCAATGCATCCATGACTGAACATGCCTTTTGATTATGGGGCAGAAAGACGCCTGGTTGGGATAATGACTGTAAATAAGCTTCAACCAGAATAAGATTATTAGCAAAGTTCTCCTTGCTTCTTTCATACTGGGTATCATTTTTACATTCCAAATCATCCAACAATATATTAATAATATCTTCTCGTTGATTATCACCAAATATTACTTTTGAAACCCACCTTTGCGATTTTACGTGCCGTAATAATAAATCAATCCCCTGTTTTCTGGTGATCCCGAAAATATGAAAGCCACAATCACCATCCGCAGGCACATCAAAAGGCGTGTATTTATTAATTTCATCACCATCCATATGACTAAAAGATACGCTATGCAAAAGCCCTTCTATCTCAGAAATAAGACTCAAATTGTTCTCACCCAGTATGATTTGATGACCTAAATCCATCCATTCATCTATACATTTTTTTACTGTTTCATCGGTTAAAGTCACATCCTGTTGACCAATCCATCGTATAAATTGTTCTATATAATACAAAGAATAGCTAATTAATTTATCCGTTTTAATTTTATCTTCAAAACCAAGATTAAATCTCTGAATATTATCCAGGCATATTTTTCTCCAACCCAATAATTTAGCATTGGCGCGAAATCCAATGAATGACTGCTGAGTATACTTGGTAGAGTCTAAGCATTTGCTAATGACAGAGTCCAATATTCTCCAAAAATCCAATGGCCTACTGGCTTCTTTAAAGAGCTCCCTTAATGTGCCCATAATGTTTGTGCCTTGGGACACCGTGAAAAGGTAATAAGCCCGTGCGATAGATTTCCCTTGAAACTCCCCTGAAATCTCTAGATAACGTGCGGCATCAGTGAGCTTATTTTTATCTATTAATCCTAAGACGTGCTGTACAAGAGCCTCATTGCCTAAAGTAAATTCACCGCGTGTTGCACTCAATAAAATGTCGCTGTGTTGAAGGCTATTAATATCTTCTAGCAGCGCAAGAACGCGACCTGTAAATTCGCCATCATTCTTGCTTTTTATGAGTGAATTTAAGTCCTTTATCTTATCAAAGAATAATTTACACTCCTCTTTTTTATCCAAGCTAAGGTAAATGCTCGCGGCCCAAAACTTTTGTTCATCACTCTTCAAAATATCATACCAATTGTCACAATAATTATAAGATTTTGTGATAAACGATAGAAAAAGTAATTTATCTTCAGCTGTTGTCGCTTTACTTGCAGCAACAATAAATTGCTGCATCGCAAATTCAACAATCTTCTCTAATGATTTTTTGTAACTCCCCAGCTACGTCATCCTGAGCGCGTCTTTTTGCGCGAAGGATCTCCCTGCAGTGGCAGATATTTTTGAAAAGTAAAATTCTTTTGGTTTTAATTG
>CANJHO010000087.1 GCA_947474165.1 Legionellaceae bacterium | reverse complement strand
TGGGGGGAGCACATACCTGTTGAAACCATCGCGCACTTTGCGAAAACAAGCGCTTATGAGTTAATTTGCCAGATCTCCTCGCGGGTGCGAGGCGGGTGATTAAATAGTGTGAGAAGCGGTACACTCTTTAGAAATCATTGTCTATAATGATCTAGTGTCTCGTTAACTTATTAGGGTTTATATCAATAACTTCACAGGTGAATATCAATGAAAAAACTAATCGTGACATCGTTGTCCTTGTCAGTATTTCTTGCGGGTTGCTCAAACGTGACGAATGAAGGTGTGGGCACGATAGGGGGCGGCGTTGTGGGTGGATTGTTAGGGAGTCAATTCGGTAGTGGCTCTGGTAAAGTTGCGGCTGCAGCAGGCGGCGCTATCATTGGGGCTTTCCTTGGCGGTAGAATTGGGCAGTACATGGATAGACAAGATAGGATGGAAATGCAGCGTGCGCTTGAAACAGCCCCAACGGGTCAATCCATTAATTGGAGTAATCCAGATAACGGCAATCAGTATAGTGTGAAACCCACCCGAACTTATTATAATAATCAACAGCCTTGCCGTGAGTACATCACGCATGCAGTGATTGGTGGCAAGTCTCAACAAATTTATGGTAAGGCCTGCCGTCAGAAAGATGGTTCATGGCAGGTTGTGAATTAAGCATGGCTCGGTGGGCATGCGATACCCTTATCATTACCCACAAGCAGTCTAGCGCCTTTTTAACCGAGATCTAATTAGCCGCGGCGTGTCGGGGGCCTGTCATGGTAGTTCGCATTGTCCGTGCTCACTGCGTTCCGCGCGGAAAATACAAACCACCATGCCACCCCTCCAGTTAGTTTGTTATACAGACTAGTGCCTCATCAATCTATTTGGAGGGGTGGCGTGGTGGTCTTTGTTTTTCACGCGGAGCTTGCGAGCATGTAAAACGAAGACTACCATGACAGGCCCCCGACACGCCGTGGCTGATTAGGACTTGGCGGAATGTGGGTAATGATAAGGCCCGGGATCGGGCTCGCTCACGGGCTCGTATTAGATCGTGGTTTGTTCAAACTTCAGTAAAAAAGGCACTCATCATCAGAAAATTAACCCAACAACAACCTATCCGCTTTAACCGGCAAAATAAACCCATCCAATCTGCTGAGTTAGCCTTCTTTAGCCGGCAAATGGCCACATTGATTGAAGCAGGGATCCCGCTTGTTCAATCCATTACCATTATTGCAAGAAGCAGTGCAAATTATCGAATGACGTTACTTCTCGAAAGCATAAAAAAAGAAGTTGAATCCGGATCAGATTTTGCCGCTGCATTGCAGAAACATCCCCGGTATTTCAATCCGCTCTACTGTCATCTTATCAGTGCAGGGGAGCAGTCCGGTACGCTAGATTTGATGCTAAATGAAGTGGCGCTCTATAAAGAAAAAATCGATCGCATGAAAAAAAAAATTAAACAAGCAATGCACTACCCTCTCGCGGTGATACTGATAGCACTGATTGTAAGCGCAGGATTATTAATCTATGTGGTCCCCCAATTTGAATCACTGTTTGAAAGTTTTGGTGCCAAACTACCTACCTTAACACAGGGTGTGATAACCCTTTCCAATTACTTGCGACAAGGCTATGTCCTCATCATGGGTATCTTGGGAGCAGCTATTTATGGCTTTATTTATGCAACAAAGCATTCGTTAACATTTGCATATTTCATCGATAATCTACGATTAAAACTCCCTATCATGGGATCCATCCTTAAAAATGCCGCTATCGCACGATTTACACGAACCCTATCCATTACCTTTGCAGCAGGCCTCCCCTTATTCGATGCCCTAAACGCTGTCGCTGGCGTCACAGGCAATCGTTTGTATGCCACAGCCACCCATCGCATTAGAAAAGATATTGCTAACGGCCAACCGCTCTATATTAGCTTAGAAAACACCAACCTATTCCCAAGTATGGTCATACAAATGATAGCGGTTGGTGAGGAGTCAGGAAATTTAGAAAAAATGTTAAGCAAAATAGCTGATTTTTATGAGGAAGCCGTTGATAATGCGGTGGATGGATTAAGTAGTTTATTAGAGCCGTTGATCATGGCAATATTAGGGATATTGGTTGGAGGTTTAGTCATTGCGATGTATTTACCTCTATTTAAACTGGGCTCGGTGGTTTAATGATGAATGATTTTTTCTTGCTCTTCCCCATAACCACTGCCCTTTTTTTAGGCCTATTTTTTTTAGCCATCGGCAGCTTACTCAATGTAATTATTCATCGGCTTCCATTGATGCTGGAAAATGAATGGGCAGTCCAATGCCGTGCCCTTCTAAAACTCCCTGAAACGCACACAAAAAAAATCAACTTATTTCTCCCTCGATCATTTTGCCCCCATTGTAAAACCACCATCCCTTTTTGGCACAATATTCCGCTTATCAGCTATTGTTTATTAAAAGGGCGTTGCCGAAAATGTCATCAGCCCATTGCGTTTCGCTATCCATTCGTTGAGGCCTTGTGTCTTATTTTATCGCTCTTTGCTGTCTATTTTTTCGGCATCCATACGGGATTAATTTATATTTTACTGTTTATCTGGATCCTTATTGTGTTGTTCATGATTGATTTAGAACATCAACTATTACCAGACAGTTTAACGCTAGGCTTATTGTGGCTAGGCTTAATAGCAAACTCACAACAGCGCTTCACAAGTTTACCCAATGCCGTATTAAGTGCGGTCGGGGCGTACTTGTTTTTATGGCTGTTAATTAAGTTATTTTATTGGTGCACCAATAAAATTGGGATGGGGCACGGTGACTTTAAACTATTTGCAGCCTTTGGCGCCTGGTTTGGATGGACACAGCTTCCATTCATTTTACTGGTTTCATCTATTACCGGTGCAATCACAGGCCTTATCTACTTAAAAACAACACGGCAAACGCGCGATACCCCCATCGCATTTGGCCCTTTCCTTTGCATCGCCGGACTTATTTCACTTTTTTATGGAAAAATAATTGTTCAGTGGTATGTTAAGCTTTATATTTAAAAAAGGATCTTTCCCATGACAGCTTTACCCCAATGCCCCCAATGTAATTCAGAATATACTTATAAAGAAGGAATGCTGTTTATTTGCCCAGAATGTTCCCATGAATGGGTGTTAGATGAACAACACAAACAGACCGATACACCCCGCGTGATTAAAGATGCCAATGGGAATATACTTTTTGATGGAGATACCGTCACTGTCATCAAAGACTTAAAAGTTAAAGGCTCATCCTTGGTCGTCAAAGTAGGGACCAAAGTCAAAAATATACGCCTAGTTGAGGGCGATCACGACATTGATTGCAAAATCGATGGCATTGGTGCCATGCAGTTAAAATCAGAATTTGTAAAAAAGGGATAAACGTTTTGTTGTCTGGAAAGATTAATGATAATCTTTCCTTGGATTGACAAATTAATTGTAAGGATAGATTGATATGTTGTTACGCTTAAGAAATACCCTCGGCCCTCTTCTCCTGATGTTGCTTTGCCCCCCCTTCGTGATGTTAATGTGGTACACCAATACAGCCCTAGATGGATCTTTATTGGCACTGAAAGAGATCATGGTTGAACAGGGTGTTTTACAAACGATTGTTGAGATATGGCAACCCTACTGCCTAGGATCAACCACCGCATGGGAAATCATTTCATGTTTTATTCTATTTGAACTGGTCTTAATGCGATGCTTACCAGGTAAAGTATGGGAAGGACCCATTACCCCCAAAGGGAATGTGCCTATCTATAAGGCCAATGGATTTTTAGCCTTTATCACAACCATCACGGTATTTTGTACAGCAAGCTTCGGATTCAACTTATTTCCTGCAACCATCCTCTATGATCATTTAGGCTATATTTTGGGGGCGCTTAATATTTTTAGCCTGCTTTTTTGCGCATTGTTATACCTCAAAGGCCGATTTTTTCCCTCATCCTCTGATGCCGGCACCACCAACAACCTGGTATTTGATTACTACTGGGGCACAGAACTGTACCCCCAAATATTCGGCCTCCATATTAAAAAATTTATCACCTGCCGCTTTGGGATGATGAGTTGGGGACTATTGCTACTGTCTTATTGCGCAAAGCAAGAAGAAATTAGCGGCCTATCCAATTCAATGATTGTTTCTGTTGCATTACAACTGCTGTACATTTCAAAATTCTATATTTGGGAACATGGTTATCTTCGCTCCCTGGACATTATGCATGATAGAGCAGGCTTTTATATTTGCTGGGGTTGTCTTGTTTGGGTCCCCTGTATCTACACCTCGCCTAGCATGTATCTGGTATTACATCCCATTCACTTAAGTGCTGCATGGACCGCATTATTTTTAATCTTGGGCGCCATCTGCATCATCATTAATTTTCTTGCTGATGAGCAACGACTACTCACCCGAGCCACCAACGGCCTCTGCAAAATATGGGGAAAAAGTCCTGTTACACTCATGGCTCATTATAAAACCGATGAGGGTGTCCATAAGAAAAGTATCTTACTGGCCTCAGGCTGGTGGGGTATAGCCCGTCATTTTCATTATATTCCTGAGTTAGGGGGTACCTTCTTCTGGTCTGTCCCGGCACTTTTTAGCAATTTTTCACCCTATTTTTATGTTTGTTTCCTAACCATATTGCTTGTCGATCGCGCCTTTAGGGATGATAAGCGATGCGCTATAAAATATGGCAAGGATTGGGATAAATACTGTGAACTGGTGCCTTATAAAATTGTTCCTTTTTTAATATAGTTGGACATTGAACAAGACTGCATGAAAAAGACTCATGCAGTCTTGTTCATGATTGTGTGTAGATATACTGCTCGCGATCTGAGCATCTAAACTTATTTTTTCTTGTCGCGCGAAACAGCTTGGTATTGAATAAACTTTAACACGCGATAGTGCTCAGGCGTCATTTGATCATAAAAAACCACCAATGTTTTTTTGGCGCCTAATCCTGACAATATCAACAGTAGAAAAAGCCCACCATCAAAACCAATCGACACCTGCTCATACTGATGTTGTGCTCCATGGGTCTCATGAAGAAGCCAATAGCCTGGATGATAGGATAATTGATGATATCTTGGCAGGGGTGTTTTACTTCGAATGATATCGATAAAACAAACCATCACGATAAGAATAAACAACAGCTTGAACCCTAGTGGCAATGCAGACAGCAGCACCACGATTATCGCAAGCACATGAAGGACCAAGGCACAACGCAAATAATCTTTTGATTGGCTAAATGTTATCGTGAAGCCTGATAAAGCTAACAATGCCCTGTAACTCCTTGTCGGTGGGCTCTTCATAACCCATTAACCATGCGTATAAATCAGGATCAGGGCAATTCAGCAGGGCCTCAAACGCAAGCACTTGCGAAAGGGTCAACTGGTCTAGCGATTGTTTTAGAAATCGCTGAAAAATCACATCTAATTCCAGCATGCCACGCCGACATTGCCAATTTATTTTTGCTTTGCGTTCTGGGGAAATCATAAGGCCTATTTATTTAGAAAAATCCATTTGATGCGATACAGCGCGCAGTGTACACTAGCCTTTAATTTTAAAACAAGTCTTTTGATATGGGATCATGACCACATTAACTATTCAAATAAACAACAGACCATTAACCGCCTTTGCGCCCTTTCCAGATGAACAAGTTTACCACCCTAAAAAAAACTATCTTTTTGACTTATCCTACCTGGCAAGCCTTCATGTGGGTGGGGAGGGTGCTAGGGATTTTTTACAAGGTCAACTCAGTTGTGATTTGCGGGAAGTCCATGCGCATCAAATGCGTCAAGGCGCATTATGTGATTTAAAAGGCCGTATTCTCGCGTTGTTAGATGTTGTGAATTGGGAAGACCGTGGCTTTGAACTGATTCTTCCCAAAGACTTGTTGCCCGCCACTCAAGCCGCTTTGGCTAAAACAGCCCTCTTCTCACGTGCCACACTTAAAGCATCAACCGATATCACTTGCTTTGGTTTTTACCTACAAAACCCTGATGATCTGCACCTTTTTAATCTTCAATTATCAAACACAACCCACTGTGTTGTTTATGAACCACACTATTGCTGTTATTGTTTAGGCAATAATTTTTATATTATTCTGGTTCATACCACAGAAGCACAAGATTTGCTTGAGCCATTTATCAAAAATGGCCAATGGCGTGGTTCGCTTGCATGGCACGCGCTTAAACTTCAGCAAAAATGGGTCGATATTTACCCTGAGTCAAGGGGGTTATTTTTGCCCCATCGACTAAATTTGCAACTATCTGGCCATTTGAGCTTTAACAAAGGCTGCTACAAAGGGCAGGAAATCATCGCCCGAATGCACTATCGAGCCAAATTAAAACATGAATTAAAACTATTTAAGATTAAAACTGATGAGCCACTGCGTTCAGGCCAAAAAATATTAGCAAAAAATAACCATGAGGAACTGGGCGAGCTGATTGACTACTGCCCCATTGGAAAAGGTGAATTTATCATCGCAGCCAGTTTGGTATTTGAATCTCCAGCACAAGCGCATATTGAAAATAAGCCTGTTACCCTGATGCCTGTGAGTTAAAATAAAACCGGAAATAAACCCTAACAGGACGAGGCAGTGGAGGGCTCCACTATACCACCACGGCGGTGAAAATGACGGTTCCTTGTCTGTCATTTAATTACTCACCCCAATCCTAAGGTTATTTTAACATTCGTTTTAATATATTATCTTTATCAATAAAATGATGCTTGAGTGCACCTGCAACATGAAGTAAAAGCAGTGCTATCAAAATCCATGCTATCGTTTTATGTGATTGCTCCATCAATTCTGCAAGGGGTTTATTCACCTCTATTGGCAGTGGCAGTTTAAATAAACCGAAATAAGATGGAACCCTATTGGCTGCAACCGACATCACCCAACCACACAATGGCATGCAAATTAATAAAATATAAAATAGGTATTGCACCCCTTGTGAGAGTATTTTTTCCCATTTTGGTATTGATGAGGGCAATTCGGGCTTGCCTGTATAGTGGATCCAAAAAAAACGCATGACCATTAAAAATAGCACTGTCAGTCCAAATGACTTATGGAGTAAATACGCTGTTGATTGGTATTGTTCTGGCACATCTTCTAGAAAAAAACTTGCAGACAGCAAACCAATCACTATCACCGCTATCAACCAATGAAAAAATTTAGATCCACCTGAATACACTGAAACTAACTTATTTTTGCTCACTTAGATTCCTTCTAAAAATTAACTTCCCTTAATATTTCCATCTCCCCTATCACGCCACGCTGTGGACACATCTTTGTATAAAACATGTCTATGAATGTCGTCCTGGAATATAGAGCGCCTCAGCGAGCGAAGCCGCTAAGGCGCTCTATATTCCAGGATCCATTCAACTCACGGTGCCACATTGGGACATGGATCCCAGACATTAAGAGGATGCTAAGTTTCTAACAACGCATCCTTACTTTCTGATACCTGAATCGTTGTCTGTGTTAAATCCAAAAGTTCTCGAATCGCCACAAAAAACATGGTGTAATTCAATGCCGTGCTAGAGCGTAAATTGGCCAAAACATGTCGCCATCTATCGATAAGCCCAACATGACTATCAGACCACAGTTGCAACGAGACCATAAAGTCTTTTTTCTTTTCATCAATCGAAATGATTCCTGCAGTCAACTGACGTTGCTGCCAATCTAAATCATCTCGCAATGCCTCTCTAGACAAAGCTTCCCAATGATTATCCGTGGTATGAATAATCACTTGAGTGCGAATCCATGTTAGATCGAGGAATTCTCCGATATGATAGTATAGTTCAGCTGCTTTATTGATTTTGACAGATTTCTTTTGCGCCACATCCAATATATCCATTGCAGAAAATAGGCCTCGAGTAATGGTTAATTCATGAGCCAAATCCTTTGGAATTCCCAGCGATAAATACTCTTCCATGTTTTTAGTATAGTGCTGAAGATGCGCTTCACCGAATACAGCAGGCATTGAATCTTTTAGTGCTTGCATTCCCGGGGCATATAATTTAACCGCTTTATCAATATCTAAACGCATGCGTTGTGTTCGTAAAAACCAACGTGTTATCCGTCTAAGCAAGCGAATATAAAGCATCATGATGTCAGCTTGCGTTTCTGCGTTGATACACGCATCCAGGTCTTCTATTTTAGCCCAGACAACCTCCATATTTAGGATGCTTCGGGTAATGATATAGGCCCGTACAATGGCTGAAATGGGCGCACCTGTTTCATCTTGCATTCGATAGACAAAGCTAAAACCCATCTCATTCACGATGATATTACTGAGTTTTGTTGCAATAATTTCCCGCTTTAAAGGATGTTGCTGCATCTGTTGACTAAAACGCTCTTGTAATGGCTTTGGAAAGGAATTAATCAAGAAACGCTCTAAATATAAGTCTTCAGGGACATCTGATGCAAGGATTGCCTCTTTTAAAATAATTTTACTGTAACAAAGCAGTGTGGCAAGACCAGGATTGCTTAACCCCTTCCCCATCAACTTATGTTCCATCAATGATTTTTCATTCGGTAAAAATTCCAGTGCCCTGTCAATTTTACCTGTTCGCTCTAGCTCATTAATGTATCGGCTGTGTAACTCCACTGATCGAAGCGCTTGCGTTGCAGTTAAACTAATCGCGCGGGTTTGTAAATAATTTTCACGCAACACGAGACGCGCCACTTCATCAGTCATTTCACTCAATAACTCATTGCGTTGTTTTAAGGTTAAATCCCCTTCAGCAACAATACAATTCAGCAAAATTTTAATATTAACTTCTTTATCAGAACAACTAACGCCTGCAGAATTGTCGATAAAGTCAGTGAAAATAAGACCACCGTTCAATGAATATTCAATCCGAGCGAGTTGCGTAAACCCAAGATTACCGCCCTCTCCAACCAGTTTACAACGAAGTTGTTTGGCGTTAACTCGAATCGCATCATTGGTCCTGTCCCCAACACCTACATTGGTTTCTGATGAGGCTTTTACAAAAGTTCCAATCCCAGCGCTCCACAAGAGATCCACTTTTGCGCGAAGAATAACCCTTATCAACTCATTGGGCTCTATCGCTACTTGCTTGATGTTAAAAAGTTGTTTCATCTCTTTACTTACAACGATTGACTTGGCATTACGGTTAAATACACCGCCCCCTTTAGAAATTAATTTTTTATCATAATCAGTCCATGATGAACGCGGTAAATCAAATAAACGTTGTCGCTCATCAAAACTCACAACAGGATTAGGCTCAGGATCGATAAAAATATGCATGTGGTTAAAGGCCGCAACCAACTTAAGGTGTTTAGATAACAACATCCCATTACCAAATACATCGCCAGCCATATCGCCAATACCTACCGCAGTAAAGTCCTTCTGGTTAATATCAACACCCATTTCATAGAAATGGCGTTTCACTGACTCCCAGGCACCTTTTGCAGTAATTCCCATTTTTTTATGGTCATATCCAATAGAGCCCCCTGAGGCAAATGCATCGCCCAGCCAAAAACCATAAGCATTTGAAATTTCATTCGCTATGTCTGAAAAAGTTGCCGTGCCTTTATCTGCTGCAACCACGAGGTAGGGATCATCCTCATCATAACAAATGACAGCCTCGGGCTTAGATATCACACTCTCTTTGTAATTATCCGTGATGTCCAATAGTCCCCGAATAAATTGCTGGTAACAGTTAATCCCCTCAGCCAATATTTCTTCGCGTGTTCCATTCACTGGCAAGTGTTTTGCAACAAACCCACCTTTAGCACCACTCGGAACAATCACTGCATTTTTAACTTGCTGGGCTTTCATTAAGCCTAGGATTTCCGTTCTAAAATCTTCTTTACGATCAGACCAGCGCAACCCGCCACGGGCAACCTTCGCACAACGCAAATGTACCCCTTCAAATTGAGGGGAATAAACAAAAATTTCATATAAAGGATAGGGACGCGGCACACCAGGAATGCTTTTGCTGTTCATTTTAATGGAAATATAATGTTTGGGTGTACCGTTTTGATCCAGCTGATAGTAATTAGTCCGCAAAGTGGCGGTAATTGCCTGAACATATTGGCGAATAATCTTATCCTCATCGAGATTTGACACACTATCTAGGTCAATCAATATCGAATTTGATAGTTCTTGAAAACGCTCTTCACGATGCTGGATGGTTTCAGGTTGAAATCTCAATTCAAATAATTGGACTAATTTAATAGCAATCAACGAATTATTACTGAGGGCTATTTCAATATAATCCTGGCTAAATGTGAACGAAATTTGCTTGAAATACTTTGCATACATCCGAAGAATGGATACTTGACGCCAATCAAGGCCTGCAGCCAGCACCAATTGATTAAAACCATCATTTTCTGCCTCACCAAACCATACTTTGGTGAATGCATTCTGAAATAACTCTCTTATTTCATCAATTTTAAAGATGCTGCCCCGCGTATAATGCATCGAAAAATCATTAATCCATGCAAGCCGCTCATCAGGAAACTTCAATAGATAAGGCCGCTCACTAATCGCTTGCAAGCCTAAGTTCTCAACAATAGGGATCACATCAGACAAAGGAATAGTAACATCATATTGATAGATTTTAAGTCTAAAATTATCGGAAAATTCATCAACCGGCCTATAAAAATTCAAGCCCAATGACAACACTTCTGTCAGTTGCTCCACATGCTGAATATCAAACACCGCCGTTCTCGGTGAAAAACTTGCAGTATAAACCGCTGGAAAAGCATTTTTATAACGCATAAACAAACAATTGGCTTTTTCTTCGCCAAAGAAATCTGATAAAAAGAACTGCAACTCATCGGTCCATGAACGGCCAATCTCAATTAACTTCTTTTCTATTTCTTTAAAATCAAAATCAGTGCGGGCTTTGGGATTGATCCTTATCATGAAGTGAATGCGTGCTAAAACTGACTCTGAAAAAAAAGTGGAAAAAGTTATTTCTTCCGCATTAAAGCGCTCACTCAACACATTTTGCATGTTTTGCCGCAATTCAGTATTAAAGCGTTCTTTAGGCACATAAACCAAGCACGAAATGAAGCGATGGTATACATCCATGCGCGCAAACATCCGAATACGGCGCCGCTCCTGCATGTAAAAAATACCCATCGCCATCTCAAGCAGATCTTCTTCAGAACCTTGTATCAGATCATCTCGAGGAAGGGTTTCAAGAATATTTAACAAAACTTTCCCCGCATGCCCACGAGGGTTTAGTAAGGAATTTTTCATGATTAAGGCGACTTTATGTCGCAAAAAAGGAATGTGTTTTGGATTTGTATTGTAAGCCGCTGAAGTGTAAAGACCGATAATTCGGCGTTCCCCAATGACCTCACCCTTCTGGTTAAAGCGTTTAACGCCAATGTAATCCGTATACGCATCGCGATGAACCAGGGCTTTGGTATTTGTTTTAGACATGACTAAAATACGAGGAGACAACGTCAGCTCGCGAGCCTCTGGCGCCATGGCAGAAATACTACGTGCACTTGACTTGCTTAAATCTTCTCGTAATAACCCATAACCTGTATGAGGTATGGCTTGTAAGATGGTTTCCTTGCCTTTATGCAGTAACTCATAATCACGGATTCCAAGAAACGTGAAATGGTGATCTTCTATCCAATTCAAAAAGGCCTTGGTTTCTTGAAGTTCCCCCTCATCTAACAATGTTTTGGCATGGTCTAGCTCTTGCGCCACTTCTTGCACTTTCTCACGCATGATGAGCCAATCTTCTACGACGGCCGTATTATCCTCTAAAACACGTTCGAAATTACGGTGAAGTTCCTCAAGGACATGAGGCTCTGTGAGCCTATCAATCTCCATCAGGATGGGCGCCTCGGTTAAAACACCTGGAGGCAGCGTGCCATAACGGGGTAGAACCGAGGTCACTTCATTGTCTTTACCCCGATTCACATGCATGCCGCCCATGTGAATAATCAAATGTGAAATCAAACCCATGCGATTCACGACCAAACGCAAGGAATCCACCAAAAATGGCATGTCATCACAAATGACTTCCACAACAGTATGCGTTGTCTGCCAGCCATGTCGTTCAAAGTCAGGATTGTAAATACGAATTTTTATTTCATTGGGAGTGCGCTGTTTAATTAAAGCCCAGAAGTTAATCGCCGCACCATATAAATCTTCAATCGTCCATTCACTCAAATCATCAGGCGCCACCGTTGCAAAAAACTGCCGGACAAATTCAGAACATAAAATCGCTTGATCAGCGCTCAATTCTTTATGTATCTTATCAACCACAGCTGCAATAATTAACTCTTTACCTTCTTCGAATTTGTGCGACATTCAATAACCCCAATCAACCCGGTAATTCATATTGAATGAATTATATACCCATTCTACCCACAATGGGTATACTGACGCTCTGGATATTTCGAAGAGAAGCCCTAAAACAGACCAAGCCATGCCAAGTTTGCCATTGACCTTGCTTTGTATTATTTCTGGAGTTTGGACAAATCACGATCTAATACGAGCCCGTGAGCGTGGGCGAGCCTTATCATTACCCACATTCCACCAAGTCCTAATCAGCCACGGCGTGTCGGGGGCCTGTCATGGTGGTCTTCGTTTTACATGCTCGCAAGCTCCGCGTGAAAAACAAAGACCACC
>CANJHO010000086.1 GCA_947474165.1 Legionellaceae bacterium | reverse complement strand
TCTGATTAATGCATTGAATCCTGTGTGGGGCGATTTATATCGATCGATATGTTAAAGACCGTGCTACTGCAGGGAGATCCTTCGCGCAAAAAAACGCGCTCAGGATGACGTAGCTGGGGAGTTACAAATAATTTATTATTTACTACTTCTAATGTGATCAATGGCCTATGCAACCCGTTATTTGAGCGCTCACCGATTGATTGGTTTTGTCATGGTCGATTCTTTAATGATGGGCGTTGTTTTTATTTTGCAAGTGACCCCAACGTCATTAATCATCTTTTTGAAAAAAATCACCCACTGATTGCCCCTTTCCCATCAAGCTATGTTTCAATGAAAAAATTCAATTACCTTATACCTGAGGGTGGGCCATACCAGAAAACGCTTCATGAAGTAAAATCTTTTTTTAACATTCATGCCCCACTCGATATGATTGAGCGTCATATTGGCTATTTTGATGTTTATTGTTTTGCTGCGAAGCAGTTAGAAAGTGATGTGGTGAATTACTATTTCAACTGGAAAGATAGCTTAGAGAATTTTGTTTTATCATACAAAGAAAGCAATGCTTGTTTAATAGAGGAGGCTAATCGCACCTGTATTCAACTTACACCTTCTATGAAGCCTACGTTTCAAGGCTATGCGGACAAAACAGAATGTAAAAAAATCGAACAAGCGCATTTGTTAGGGAAGTTAAACGTAACTAATCTTCCTATTTATGCAACAAATAACAACCTACATTTATCCGCTAGAGAAATTGACTGCTTAAAAAATATATTAAAAGGGTTATCTGCAAAAGAATCGGCCGATGCGTTGAATTTATCTCCTCGCACTGTAGAAAGCTATCTCTATAATATTAAAAATAAATTTGGCTTACATAAAAAATCTGACCTGGTCAGCCTTGCTATGAGTTTATAAGAAAATACCGTAATTACCCCGGTATTATGAATATAAAAGCAAATGCTATAGTGTTATCATTGCCCCTCCTGGCAGCAATGATTTTTGAACCGATAAGCTTTATTAAGGAGAGCTGGCCGTTATGGTGTTGAGCTAGGCCACTTCAAAGTGGAAAGCCTGATCTGTAATGTATGCTCCCCACCTGAACTCCAGGGTTCAAATCCTATGTTGCTAGGAACCATAATTTGCTGATATCACTATTATTTATGGTGTCGACAAGATTCTCTCTTATTTTAATGCCGTTTTAATGACAGCGATCGCTTAAGGCTCGGCCACTCTACTACATAAAGGCTATCATGGCTTTTTCCAACGCCAACGCCAATGTCAGATCTGATGGGTCATTTAGACAGACACTCTCATCATGCCTCTCTCTATTTACTGTTGTATAAAGCTGTTTGCTTTGTTCCTGAGAAAATAGTTAGGTCTTTTGTTACGGGCGCACATATGATATCAACGGGTGTTTCAGTGCAAATACTGCATCATTATGAAATGAGACTTGCTAAAACCCATCGAATAAGTGCGTAGCTTATGAGTAAATATCGCAGAGAGATCATCATTAAACAGGCATATATTCTTTTTTTAACACCATAAAATAAGCATTAACATAATTGGGCAAATGCTGAGTAGCTTCAAAGTAGGCTGCTTTGCCAGGATAACTACCTGCCAAAAAATCCACTTGATATAAATTATTAGCAAACGCCCCGCCTGTGTCAGCAAAAATCCCTGCTTGGGTTATTATGGTCCCTAATTGATTAGGGTATTGCACCATCAACAGCTTACCTAACCCGAATTGTGTTAAGTCAGCTGCAAATGTTGCGCTACTATTTACAGTAATCTTGTGTTCAGCATCTTTACCATAGCCCTTAATGCCATCAACTTGTTTAAAATACCAGTAACGCTCTTGCTCATAAGGATTTTTTACTCGGTCGTATCCAATATTATTATTACGATGCACATTAAATATTTTAGAAATGCCCTTGCCAAAATCAGCCACAATGGTGCCCTGCATTAATGCGGACTCTAAGTCTTCGCGATTTAAATAGGCTAATACGGGTACATGCTTCTTAGTAAGCGCACCTGCTAATATAGCTTGTTTCCCGTATTGAAAACGAATCAAATTGGGCTGGGCATTGGCTGCTTCAATGGTTAATGATTGCTCGTCGCTGGGTAGTCCATATAAGGCATATGGCGTCGCTGAACTATAAGTGGTTGATGCTTTAGCCAAGTGTACATAATATTTAGTCATTAAGATGTTGTTTTGAGGCAAATTTTTTAATAAAGGTTTATTGCTGGAAAATTGTTTTACCTGTTCCAGGTTAGGATACCAGCGTATAAAATCAAAATGTTGGTTAACAAAAGCAGGATTATTAAGGTTAGCCTGATGTTCACAAATAAAAGCCAATGTGGCTTTAATCTTAGAAAGCGGTATTGATAATATTTTTCCATCGTGAATAACGTTTGGATCATAGCGGGTGCCTTTATTAAGATAAGCCAATGTTGTTGTTGCTGTTGCACACAAGGCAGGGCCATTAATTTCATAGTGATTAGCAGGCAATGGTTTAGATGGAATAAAATGCGGGGCTGCAAAAGCATGGAGGTCAACCAACAAGAGCAGAATAAATACAAATAAAATCATTATTGGATTGCTCTGTTGAAAAAAACGTTCAAACATAAAGCATATCACAACCATGTTTTTGTTACGATGCCTCATTAAAATAATCCCCTTGAAGCTACCCTGTCCAATAAGCAAGCGGTTAAGCTTAACCGCTTGCCTGCACTGAACTTTTTGAGAAAAATTACTGATAGACCATGGATTATCTGTACACTTTAAAATTATTAGTGCTTAATATTCACTTTCAGCGATTAAAAAAGGATTTTTATATGCAAAGACAACCATATGCTACGTTGATTAAAAATAGGGGCGTAGTCTTTGCGCTGCTGCTAATGATAGTCCCCCAAGTAAACGCGGAAGTGGTTGTAAACCTTTATGGCGGGACTGGTTTTACTCAAAAACACAACGCTAATGTTAATCTCCCTGACGCAGGTATCTCAGGGACCCATAAAGCGCTTCAATTTGACACAGCAGCAACCGTAGGTGGCCGAGCAGCTTATTGGATTGATTCCTTTCCTTATTTAGGTTTAGGCATAGATACCTCTCATTTTTTTGGCCCTGATCAAAAAAACCAAATTGCGTTGACTGAGTTATGCGTGGTTGGTGAGGGATGTTCTACGTCTCCGGAGACTATTAAGAAATTCAATAATAATGTCACTACCATCGGATTTGATGCGATGTTTCGATACCCAATGCTGAGGTCGGAAGAGTTTAGTCACGGCCAACTTCAACCTTATTTGACAATAGGACCAGCGATTTTCATCACCACACTTAAAGACACCGATAACTTTATTCCAGCGGGACAATCTAGCACCTACACCTCCTTAGGTGTTAAAGCAGGTGCTGGATTAATGTTATTTCTAACCAAGCGCATGGGCGCATTTATAGAGTATCGGGATAGTAATTTTAAAGTTAAAGACCATTACAATAATGCTAAGGTGGAGGATAGTATTACACTTGGAAAAACATTGGGAAGTGCCATCTTTAATATTCAGGCCATCGTTGCTGGTGTTAACATTCGCTTTTAATCAGTTAAAATATGATTCATTTTTAATCTGATAAAGCAGACTGTACCAATACTCCAAGAAAATACGGTGAATATCATGCCTATAACCTATAAATACACCAAAGATCGAAGAAATAATTTAATTGAAGACGAAGACGGAACACAATTTGAGCAGTGATATGCGCGTGCGTCTAGCCGAAGTTTAATCAGCGAGTGTCCTAAGCCATTGGGCAAAAGCTTCATTTTCAAATTCATAAGTATCACGGGGGGATTTAAATACTACATTGGTGAGCTTAGTCATTGCTCGTTGAACGTGAGTAACTTCTAATGATTCAATACCCATGATGATACGAAGTCTTGAAACAACAGCCTTACTAAATGGCTTTAATAAAGGATCTCGTGCCAACATGCGAACCAGTGCTTTTTGTGTGGCATCAAGTGCTGCCCAAGCCCCTTCGTGGTTTTCTGTCATCGCAAGTTTTTCTGCGACTATCTGCATTGCCGATTCTAGCGTCACCAATGGATTAAGAACCATATCAACAATACCAACCAAAAAAGGCTCCGGCTGTTGTTTGAACAAAATAAAGGCTTGCCAGGCCGATTCGATGGGCAATATACGACCAGTAGATGCCTCAAAACGTTCTGAGATATATTCAACAAAATCTCGTCCTAATTGTGGAAAATCCGCTATGGCAGAACCTGTTGAATACAATGGTGCATTAGCGTTTGAAAATACATGCGCCAATTGTGTCCTGGACGACCCTGTAAAAACCACGCGTAACCGTTTTTGATTTCTAGTAATTGAAGTGCGTAGTGCCGTTGCAACAGCTTCGTGTTCCTTTGTTTTTGCCAATTCCTGGGCTTCGTCAACCAGTAACAGGACAGGTTTCTTTTTACATAAGAGATCAATCAATACATCAATTTGAAGCGCTATTTCTGTTTGTACATGCTTCCCGGCACTTTCAAGTTCAAGCTCTCCTTCTAGCTTAGCTCCCGCAATTTCAGCTTTTGCTTTAAATTTTTTTATTGGCGTATGGAGTTTTGCAACCAAGCTTTCAACAGCATTTTTAGGCTCTAATGCACGCTCAAGTGCGCGTACAATAGAAACACCGGGTGAGAGTTTAGTTTGCCAAAGATCGACATAAACGACGGTATAACCTACGGTTTCTGCTGCTGGAGTAAGATCTTTCAAGAGAAAAGATGTTTTTCCAGCACGCCTCGGAGCAAAAATAGTGGTAGAGGTTACCAATCCTGCATTTAATGTGTCGAGGTAGACTTTTGCAAGCACAGGTCTATGATAATGCCAAATTTCAATTAGGTTCATTTTATTATATATAGTTATTTTGATTCTGTATAATTATACAAGATATAAATAATTAAATATAGCGTTTCAAGAAAAAGCTGCTTTAAATCTCAAGGAATCCCACTGAAGAACCCTTCGCGTGGTTTATACTGCGCGCGGTATAGTAGGAAGCATTGTTAATGGCACAATAAACGGAGCAAGTGTCGGTGCTGTAAAGATTTTGTTCCGTTACCCGATGATATGCTCCCAGAGAAAATGCATCTTGATAGCATTCTTTTATTTCTATTTCGCACCCCCCTCTATTTAATAAATTTGTTTCATGGTTCATAAAATTCAGATGATCTTGATGGCGTTAGCTATCAATGCCCTCATGTGCTATCATTTAAATAAGGTGATTAACTTTGGATAAATCATGGCAAACATTAGTGTTAGAAAACTAGATAATCAGGTCTATAATCAGCTTCGAATCCGAGCAGCACAACATGGTGTTTCTATGGAAGAAGAAGCTCGCCAAATTATTTCTCAAGTTGTTTCAGTTCCTGCGCGAATAAGCGATGTATTTCGAGAACATTTCGGACCGAATCATGGTGTTGATTTAGAGCTGTCAAACCAACGCGGTATTCCTCACAATCCAATGGATTTTAATGAATGATCATACTCGACACAAACATTATCTCCGAACTAATGAAAGCTGCTCCTGATCCACGCGTTATCACCTGGATCGATCAACAAGATGCAATGGCGCTATTCACAACGTCAATTACGATTGCAGAAATAATGTATGGTCTTAGTGTGCTACCAGAAAGTAGGCGTCGAGCCCTTCTTAAAGAGGCATTTGATCGCGTTCTCACCAGTGCTTTCAAGCACCGCATTCTGATTTTTGATGAAGCAGCAGCGCATTTTTATGGGCAATTAATGGGGCACAGACAAACAATAGGTCATCTACTCAGTGTTCTCGATGGGCAAATAGCTGCTATTACCAGAGTCAATCAAATGAATCTAGCCACACGCAATACACGTGATTTTAGTGATTGTGAGTTAACGTTAATTAATCCGTTTGAAATGTAAGTTGAAATAGTGCGCATACCATGTTGAACACCTATCACAATCATATAATTTAATTAACCCATTATCTTTGAATTTAAGGATGGCACAAATTGATTCTGTTCTTCCATATAAAACATGCGTATATTTGGCGCAATCTTTCTTAAAACACTCCTAAGATCACTGTTTCTTCGATTAACCATAATGTATTCAATGGTTGCGGCCGAAGGGTGGCTTTTGAGCTGTTCATCGGTAATATCTTATTTAGGCATGAGTCGCAGAACCTCCCAGAATCAATTAAATTCGATCCAACACTGTTTTTGTGAGATCGCTCACAGCATCGCCTGTATTTAAGGTGGCTTTGGGTTCAATCAGGACGATATTGTATTGAATTTAAGAATGATCCTTCTGACGAATAAGAAACACTTTTAGCTAATTTTAACT
This sequence comes from Legionellaceae bacterium, assembly GCA_947474165.1. Classification (GTDB taxonomy): domain Bacteria; phylum Pseudomonadota; class Gammaproteobacteria; order Legionellales; family Legionellaceae; genus CANJHO01. The sequence continues at coordinate 6,581 of CANJHO010000086.1, read as the reverse complement.
TGTACATCATTGACCTCGATTTAGTTACATGAACAAAAGTTCAATTACATGCCACTTAGGTCATATAAAATACCGTGGTAAATACGGTATGAATGCTTTCTTATAGAAAATATAAGAGAATGACTTAGCTACGAAGCGTAGTTTCTCTAAGCCCATTTATATCATCAATACCCCTGTTGGTCGGATAAACCCTGCTTGTTACCAGGCAGGGTTTATTCGACCAACTCTTACCGTAATTACTACGGTATTTCACATGACTATATTGTGCTATTATTACACATTAACTTGGTATTTAATGTTCTAAAGAGGCAATCATGAAAAACCAATTGCCTCTAGACTGCATATAAACAAGCTACTCCAAGTAGCATTATAACTATTAAATAACGATTATTTTTTTGGAGAATGAAATGAAAACTATTATTATCAATCCCGTAACACTGACGTTAGCTGGTAAGACTCTGGCTGATGCAAACACATTATCTATATTAGATAGTAAGCATATCCAACTTAAATTAAGTGTTTTTGACTCAGATCCAGATGATAGCGAAAAGCCTGTTATTGTTTTACTTCACGGTAACTCTTCCTCAAAGCGTGCTTTTGATGCCCAAATTGAACACTACCGAGAAAAATACCGTGTCATTTCGATTGATTTAGTCGGACATGGAAACAGTACAAAATTTAGTGAATTAGACCAGCTTTCTTCAGATGAAAAAGAAGTACTTGGTAAGGCATTTTATACTATACCCGCAATGGTTGCCGAAGTTGTCCAAGTCCTTAAAGAAGAAAATATTGAAGGTGCGAACTTTGTTGGGTGGTCATTGGGTGGTCATATCGCCTATGGCGTTGCTGTTGAAGCACCGGAATTGGTTGCGAGTATTGTAAGCATCGGCTCACCTCCTATTAAAATGTCAGCTGATGGACTAAGACATGGTTTCTCTGATTGGTTTGTTAGCACCCTTGTTCCTCAATGGGTTGAACATCCCACCCCCACAAGTGCTGAAGAAGCAGCTATGATTCGCGGCATGATGGGGTTTGATGAAGTCGATACATTTTTTGCTGAAGATATGATGGGAACTGATCCTTTAGTTCGAAGACATATTTTTTTGGATATCGAAAAATATAATACCTCGGTGTATGACCGTACAGTATTGGATGGGGAGCATTTTGTACGCTCTACCGATCTGCCAATTTGTTTATTGGTTGGTGATAAAGATATGGGAATTAACCATGAACTTATCGCTTCATTTTCAAGTGCATTACAAAATGAACACTCTATAGTCCACCTTATCCCTGGTGCTCAACATGCGGTATTCAAAACAAATCCAAATGAATATCATAAAATTGTTGATGAATTCCTTGATACTGTTTCCCCAAGTTTGTCACATTTTTCCAACCAGACACCGTAATCCACGGGGGTTGCCTTATGGGGTCTGTGCTTTAATTTTGCATTGACTCCAGATGCACTGGATGCTGTAAATCAAAATCTATTTAAACTTATTTACCCCAATGATTTATTTTTCAAATATTCACCCCGTACTAATCGATAAAGCACATGTTTTTTTAATGGACTATTATCAACAATTCTAGGATGCTCAAAATCATCTGCCTCATGATGATGTAGCCCAATTTTCTCCATGACTTTACGAGACTTTGTATTTTCAACTGAAGTAAATGAAATAATTTCATCCAGCTTTAAAGTTTCAAAAGCGCAGGTCAATACCGCTGTTGCTTATGCAAGACGATAACGATTGTCCCTGAAGGTGAATAGCGAATACTTTTTGACACTGTCTTTTAAGCCAACTCTGGATATAAATTAAAAGCCAAGGGGACTAACTCAGAGCGCTTGCTCACCCCGAACTTGGTTTTAATATTGTCTACATAAAATTCAATGGTGCGATTCGATAACAAAAGCGTTTCTGCAATATATTTTATGGAGTGACCTCGCATGTAAAAATGCAGGCATTCTAACTCTCTGGCAGTGAGCTTTGGTTGTGAACCTTGTTTAAATAAGCTTTCTTTAATATCAATAGAGCAGTCTTCTTGCAGCAAATTAGATATTTTTGTGAGAATGGTATTAAAATCCGAATAATTGTAATTATCAAGTGTAAAGGAAATCCCACATAAACCCATTAATGTGTTTTCACTATATAAGGGAGCTTTAATTGAAAGAAACTGAACGTGCTGATTCTTTTTCTTCGATGCTTCATAAAATACTTTGGTGCACTGGCTATCTATAACAATTTGATCATGATCCAATACATTGGTCAGCACAAGCGGATCTTTGATTAAATCACTGCTTTTAGACTCCATCAATTGCCCATGATTTTCTAAACCTACAAAACTCAACATCGGATCATTTGAAGCCAAATATCTATCCTGCAATCCCTTGAAATAAATATGGTGATAGATTTGAGACAATTCAAGAATCTGCCTATTATCTAAGAGAAATCGTTTCAAAAATAGATAAGTGCTCATAGCCGCCCCAACAGATGTGTGCTTTATTTTAACACATCACCCCATTACAATGCAAATTTATGGGATTTTACTCCATTAAAAATATTGCAGGTCAATCTCATGGTATAGGCCTAATGTGATCCGACAGAGTTCCTTTTTAACTGTTTCCTACCGATCCTCCATCGGCACAATTTAGTTTTGATTGTTACTCGAATGAGATGCAGCGCAGAATACCCAGCTGTTCACCGTATTAGGAAAAAGATGCGGATAAAGCTAAATATAAAAAAATTTGAGTGGGAATGTATTCAACAAAATACCTTGCCGAAATATAAAGATATCAATGAGAAAATTTGATGCCTCACTTAATCATTATTGCCGGCCCTAATGGGGCTGGAAAATCAACAGCAGCTCCCGCTTTATTAAAAGATGCGTTGCATGTTGATAATTTTGTTAATGCGGATGTCATAGCCCAAGGACTTTGTGCCTATCAACCTGAAAAAGCTGCCATTCAGGCTGGTCGTATTATGCTAGTACTGTTTCCATTTAATTTTTTTATGGTTACAAAATGCTGACCTTGCTGTTTTTAGGGTTAAAGAGCGTGTTAAAACAGGTGGTCATTCGGTTCCAGAAGAAACGATTCGAAGACGATATATCGCTGGATTAAAGAATTTTTTCAATTTATACAGTCCATTGGCAGACTCATGGCAATTCTATGACAACTCAAATACCCATCACTTTTCTCTTATCGCTTTTATTGTATGATATCAAATGAATATGAATGAAAATCAAGACAAACAACTGGCTGGCTAAAAAAATGTTAAAAATCACTTGACCCTATTGTGGCTATAGACCTTATCTTTAGAAAAGGAGGTAACACGATGACTCAATGGTTCGTAAAAGACTTAAGCAACTTAACCGGTGTTTCGGTGCAAACACTGCATCATTATGACCGGATACAACTACTCAAGCCTTCATTGCGACTTGCCAATGGGTATCGTGTTTACTCTGAAAAGGATTTATTGAAATTACAACAGATTATTGCTTTGAAGTTTTTCGGTTTTGAGTTATCACAAATTAAAGCCTTGCTCCATGAAGAAAGCGATGCACTCGAGCATTTTAGCAATCAGGCCCAAGTGCTAGAGCAGAAAGCATCCTTTTTACTTCAGGGCGCTAAAACTTTACGAAGCATTATTGACTCTGTTACTGACAATCAATCCATCCCTTGGGAAACCATTATTCAACTGATAGAGGTATATCAAATGACAGAGAATCTTGAACAACGCTGGGTTAAAGAAATATTCACCCCTGAAGAGTTAAAACAGTATGTAGCGTTTGAAAAAGAATTAAAAGGCAATAAAACACCTGATGAAAAAGCAGCTTTTGAAAAAAAATGGGCTGATTTATTGGAAGAACTTCAAAATAATCTTAAACAGGATCCCAAGTCAAACATTGGTATTCAGTTAGGAAAGAAATTCATGGATTGGGTAAATGGGGTATACGGCAAAAAATATGCCCATCTAAGAACAAAAAAATGGGAAAAAGGCTTTGGCGAAGGCAAAGGTCTTGATGAGGTTGGTTTAACAAAAGAACTAATTGATTGGTTGGAAATAGCAACTGATGCCTATTGGAAAGACCGAATTTATGGGCTTCTTAGCAAAATCGGTAGCATCCCTTCATCTAAAGCCCTAGTAGTTTGGAATGAAATACTGGATGACATGTATGGTGAAGAGGAAGGTCGTAAAATTATAATTTACGAGGTAGCTTTAAAGGATGAGCAAGTAAGCCAAGAAGCAAAAGCATGGCTTAAAAGCCATTTAATCTCGAAGTAAATCATCTTAAAAAATATCGGATCAGTGCTATGCTGATCCGATTAGTTCTGCGCTATCAGACGAATAAGCGCTAATTTTTGTCTTAAATCGCCAGAACAGCAGCAATACACTCACACTTGCGCCTAAAACCATTCCCCACCATAACCCCACGCCACCAAAATGCTCATAGGTTGCAATCAAATAACCCATCGGTAATGCGATGCACCAAAAACTGATGATCGAAATAAAAAGCGTAAAGCGCGTGTCTTTTAGCGAACCAGAATATACTCATATAAAATACCGTAAATACTACGGTATTTTATATGAGTATATTGGTTTATAATGGCACAAATCCAATCTTTTGTTCTTTAAAGGTGCTCGATGAATATCTCTTATGATGATTTTGAAAAAGTTGATTTACGCTCAGGAACGATTACTAAAGTAGAAGCATTTCCACGCGCTAAAAAACCTGCCTTTAAAGTATGGGCTGACTTCGGCAACGACATTGGAGTCCTTCAAACTTCAGCACAAATAACAGCACACTACTCGCTTGAATCACTTGTTGGAAAATCAATTGTTGGGTGTGTCAATTTAGGTGAAAAAAATATTGCCGGTTTTCTCTCTCAATTCTTGCTGGTTGGTTTTTCAGACGAGAATGATGCAATATGTTTAGTCACCGTTGATCCAAAAGTGCCCAATGGGAAAAAATTGTGCTAACCGATCTAAGCTGTATTTAAACACGGTGATGACCAACATCAAGGGCTTTGAATACCAATATAAATAACGATATCATTCGTGCCATTATAATCCTCAAAGTCACTCACGAAATTTCGCTGGTATGGATTTTTCGCTGCAAAATAAGTCCAAATTTGATGCCAGACCGCAACGATTGCCTCTGAGTCTCGGCCTTCACCTTGAAAAACAAGGTAATCCCCAGGATAAATTTTAACCAAATCCAATGAGCTAGACTCAAAATCACCCGTAATGCCCGCAGTGACGGTATACAAACCATTTGCATCAGACTCATAATCAGAATATACACCCACGATATTTGCACTAGACGCTAAATCACTGGAATAAAATTGATGCCAAAGCTTAGGTAATTTGGCTCTTTTTTCATTAAATTCATCACAATTTTGGGTTCTTACACTAAACCCTTTCACTTTAAATCCTGGTATATATTTTACAAAAGGTGAGCCAGATGACATATTAAGTCGCTCCTATTAAAATGGATAATGAATTAAGCATTATGACTTTCCAAGTGAGACAAACCGAAGTCGATACCCATTGGGATCTAGTGCAAGAAAATTATACCCATAGGGCATTTCTTCTGGTGGCTGTGCAATCGTAACGCCATTTTGTTGCCATTCTGAATATAATGCATCCACTGTCTTATTATTATCAAGCGTAAATGCCAATTCACCACCCCCATTGTTTTCAGCGGCAGGGGTAACGGTGTGTTTAACCTTCAACCCCAAATCCAACCCATTTGATAAAGTGAATTGATTGAATGAAGGAGATAATTCCTGTGCTTTTATTCCCAATAAATCTTGATAAAATTGAGTGCTTATTGCAAGATTATCGACATAAAGTACAACAGCTGTTGGTTCTAGTATCATGTTTACTCCTTAAAATAAGATGATTGAATCACCGCCAGTGTACTCCCCTTAACTGACAGTTTCTGTCAGCAGTGAATCGATTTACGGTTCAGGAATATTATGAATTTCACGCCATTTTTTTAAAAGATTTTGACGACCCTTGGGATAACGCGTTTTATCCTCAGTTAAATTGACAATTCTATCTGTTCGAAAATGACGAAAATCAACTCGAAGCTCACACCAAGCAATAACAACATGAATGGCTTCAAAAAAACCAAGGGCTAGCGGCCAGATAAGCCGTTGAGATTCATCCCCTTTAACATCCTTGTAGGTCATTTGAAGTTTATATTCTCTCCGTATCGCATGACGAATTAAGACCTCCACCTCATCATTGTGGGGGATCATCGTTTTCACAGGACCAATCAGTAAGCCTGAAATTTCAAGTTGATGCCGTAGATCATCAGGAAGTACCGCAGAAATTTTTGCCAAAACATTCTTTGCAGCGAGCTGTAATGTTTTATCCGCTCTTAAAGCCACCCAACGTGAACCTAAAACTAAAGCCTCAATCTCCTCTTCAGAAAACATCAACGGGGGTAACATAAATCCTGGACGCAACACATAACCTAGACCTGGCTCACCCTCTATAGAGGCCCCTTGTGCCTGTAATGAAGCGATGTCTCGATACAGCGTACGTAGACTCACACCTAGCTTGTCAGCCAAT
>CANJHO010000085.1 GCA_947474165.1 Legionellaceae bacterium | reverse complement strand
TAGTCTCTTTAATATTGCTTCTTTTCTTTCTACTGAATATGTCTGCACTTGTCACCTCATTTATCTCATAATTATTAGTAATTAGGAGTGACAACTAGCCTGACACAGGGGGAAACATCGCTCTCGCGGCTCAACCAAATCCTTACCTGTCGATGGGGATTAAAATCATAAGGCATCATTAGTTCCTCAATATTAATAAATAACAAATCATTTGATTAAACTATAGACTAAAAATAAGATGTAACAAATTGAAAGAGGAGGGAAAAAACGTTGAGTATCCATGCAATATTGCAATATGATCTGACTTAATCCGCTAATTAACTTGAATACGCATAAAAAAGACCTACGCACTTTAAACTTTTAGCACTAATTTAAAACACCTGAGCCTGGTTTGATATCCTTTTTATCAAGGACACTTTTATTTTTAGTAACGCCAGTGTTATCAAACGCCTTTACATGCTGAATAACGCCTGGCATAAATTTAGAAAGCCAATTCACCAAGGGATCAAATTTAGCATAAAGTTTTGATTGTTGGCTAAATGCTTGATAGGGAATTGAAGTAAATTGGATAACCAACATCATGAGGGCCACAATAAATACGCCGCGCACTAAACCAAACCCCATCCCTAGCAACCTATCGGTGCCGCTTAAACCAGACCGACGCAGAATAAGGCTTAACAAGGCATTAACAATAGCACCACCAATCAAGGTTGCTATTAAAATGCCAATAAACGCCACGACTGTTCGAGCCGTCTTTTCAGCGATATAAGGGAGTAGCCATTGATCAACGACACTCAAATAAGTGAAAGCGAGCCAAATGGCTAATATCCAAACACAAAGAGCAATCAACTCCTTTACAAAACCACGAAACAATCCCGTAATGACGGAAAGCGCAATCACACCAATAATAAGAATATCAAGCCAGTACCATGACATGATTAGCTCACACCTGTCTTAATAATAAATCCATTCAATTGCAGATTAGATGCCAACTGCTTTTGTATACGCAAGGCATCATCCCGACCATGTAGTTCACCCACGATTACTTTATAATAAGCACCCTGCTTGTTGGTGGTTTTATTATAAGAGGCCTTATACCCCTTGCTTCTCAAACGTTGAACCAAAGATTCTGCATTCACTTGCCGAGAAAATGAAGCCAACTGCACGGCATACCCCTCTTTTTTAAGTGCAATCACCGCGGCTTTTGCTAATTTATTTGGCGGACTCGCAGATTTTATCGCGGGCCTTACAATCGATGCGAGATTCACCACCCTCGGTGGGGTTTTAATAATGGGCGGTGATGGGACAATCGATTTGATACTGAGAGACTCGGCTTTGGCAATTTGGGTGGGCTTTGCTTGGGGCATGGTAGGGATATCAACATGAGCCACTTTCACAGCTTGAAAGACCGTTTTTTCTTCCGTGATTGAAACCTTAGGCGCGTTTGGCTTTACAGGCAATCGAACCGATAAGCTGATTCGTTCTTCAAAATGAGGATTAGATTTCTTCATGATCGCCGGTAAAAAAAGCCCCGCAATTGAGAGCAATACAACCACACCAATCAATCGATGTTTAACACGCTCCTCTAGCACTAATTTCATTGTAACTCCTCCAGCTTATTGCAATAAGTGCCCATTATAGCACCAACGGTCAAAAAAGAACCAAATACAACGATTAAATCACCCGGTTTAGCCCGTTGCATCGCCTGAAGATAGGCAGTGATTGGATCCTTGTACACCTGGGATATTGATAAATTTTCAGACTCAAACGCTGATTTTAAATCGAATTCAGTCACAGCGCGTTTACTACTTAAAACCGTTGGGTACCAAAAGTCAACACAAGATTGCATCGGTTGAATGATACCGCGTAGATCTTTATCGTTCAAACAAGAAAAAACAGCATGAACTTGAGTATCATGTCCTTCATTATATTTTTTTAAACGGTTATTAATTAAGTCAGCCAACAATCTCGCGGCTTGAGGATTGTGGGCCACATCAAATAAAGTAGAAACTTTCCCATCTATCCACTGCTGTCGTCCTGGAATGAATACATTGCTCATGGCTTGATTCAATTGAGTGAATGAAACAGGTAAAACATTATTCAAAAAAACACTCGCCATCACGGCTGCAGCGGCAGCCTTTGAATTTATTTGTGGCAAATTAAGCGCTATCAAGGTCTCAGTTGAAGAAGGCGCGTTCTGTGTTCCGCTTCCTGACGGTTGCTTCTCAAATAAAGCTTCGTGCCTGATTTTCAAGCTGTCTGAGGTAGTGTTCAGTGTATAATTTATTCTTGGGGCATTTAATAAACAAGATTGCTCCATAATACTGTCCGGGGGAATGCTATCTGAATAAATAAACGGTGTATTGGGTCTTAAAATACCTGCTTTTTCATACCCAATCGCATCGAGGGTATCGCCTAAATAAGCTTGATGATCAAAATCAATGGTCGTAATGATAGCCAAATCAGAATCAATGATGTTGGTTGCATCCAAGCGGCCCCCGATCCCCACTTCAAGAATAATCACATCGAGCCTACATTGCTTAAAATGCCATAAAGCGGCTAGGGTTGCCATCTCAAAATAAGTTAGATGGGTGGCTTCACGCGCTGTTTCAATGACCCTAAATGCGGCGCACAGTGCTTTGTCCGTAATGGGTTCAAGATTGACACGTATCCGCTCATTAAAATGAATTAAATGCGGCGAGGTATAGCTTGCGACCTGATATCCCGCGATACGATAAATAGCCTCCAGGGCTGCAACCGTAGAACCCTTACCATTCGTGCCCGCCACCGTAATAATTTGTGGCCTAGGGGTCAATAGCCCCAGGCAATTGGCGACTCGTTTGATGCGATCCAAGCCCAGTTGGATTTCATCTGCGTGCCGATTTTCCAGAAGGTAAAGCCACTCGGCTAACGATAAATCAGCGGTGTTCATAAAATTAAATCTTCACTGTACGTGATGTCAATTTAGCAATAATCTCGGCAATGGCTGGACGTAGCGCTTTGCGCTCAAGAATCATGTCAATGTGGCCGTGCTCCAACAAAAATTCACTGCGCTGAAACCCCTCCGGCAAGGTTTGACGAACCGTTTGCTCAATCACCCTAGGGCCTGCAAAACCAATCAACGCATTGGGCTCAGCTATAATAACATCCCCTAGGCTCGCAAAACTTGCAGAAACCCCACCCATGGTTGGATCAGTCAATACAACAATAAAAGGAAGTCCAGTCTCTGCATATTTTGCAAGCACTGCTGATGTTTTTGCCATCTGCATCAATGAAAATAAGCCCTCCTGCATCCGTGCTCCACCACTGGCGGTAAAACAAATATAAGCTCGCCGCTCAGCTGCTGCCATATTGACTGCGCGCACAAATTTCTCACCCACCGTGGCGCCCATTGAGCCCCCCATAAAACCAAATTCAAACGCGCTAACCATAACAGGCTGTTGTTTTACGGTGCCCTTTAATACAATTAATGCTTCTTTTTCACCCGTTGCCTTCTGGGCTTGTGAGATACGGTCTTTATATTTTTTTGAATCCCGAAATTTTAAGCGATCAATGGGTTCGAGATCCGCTGCGATTTCATCTTGCCCTAAATCATCTAAAAATTGAGCCAAACGATTCCGAGCAGTCAACCGGTGGTGGTGGTTGCATTTAGGACAAACGGACAGGTTTTTTTCCAGCTCCGAGCGGTAAAGAACCTCGCTGCAGCCATGACATTTAACCCACACGCCCTCAGGAACCCCTTTTTTCTGAGAAGTTTCTGTTCTAATTCTTGAAGGCAATAGTTTTTTAAGCCAACTCATAAACACGAACCTGTATTTAGTCAATATTTAGGTGATTATACCCTGAATCAGCGCGTTATGCTCCCCCCCAGGATGCAAAGTCCAGGGCGAAATCATGTGTGCTTACAAAATATCATGTAGGGTGTGCAAAGCTCCGCGTGCACACCTTTGTGCTGAATCTGGTGGGCATGTCGCTTATCGCTACCACCCTACACGTTTTATTAAATATGATAATAGTTAAATGTGTGAGATCTATTTTGTATCACACATGATTTTGCCCTGATGCAAAGTCTAGCGCCAAATCATCATACTTCACAAATACATCAAATTGAACAGTCCCCTTAGGTCGCTGGCGCTTAATTGGTTTTCACTCGAAACAGACGTAACCTTAGCGGTACTATACTGCGCTCGATCCTTACAAACAAAGTTTTAAAATTTTCTCTGGCAGACTGCTGGTTTCAGGTAAGTTGATAGCAGGAAGACCAAAATAACGTTTACCATCGCTTGTAAAAAAGCTGCCATGGTTCAGTTTACTCTGCAGCGATTTAGCTTTTTTTTCATCTTCTGCTTTGGCTATTTCCGTAATTGCAGAAACTCGAAACGTTTCATTTTGTATTGAAAAAAATGGAAGATGAGTACTACGAATCAGTTGGCTTGTTAAAGACGTTGGAGAATCTAATCGTTTGGATTCTCCTATGGAATAGGGTAATAATATTTCTCGCAATCTATCCATAGCGACATCTACTGACGAAAACTCGAGTAATCCATCACCTTTTCTTATTGCTGGTGAATAAGTAGCGTCAATTGCTCTTTCCATTTCTTTAGAAAACCACGTGTCACGAATAAAACAAGGAATATATAAAATACCTTTTGATCGAAGTATTCTAGTGATTTCATGCGCATGCTGTATGCCAAGAATACAAACCATTGATTTGTTATCAACACTAGCAATTGAATCTATTATACAGTTATTTCTATCTTTTATCTCGAGCATTGCTTTTAACATGATCGCTTGATTACTATCAAGAACGATATGTCCACTAATCCTTTTTTTTTCTTCCAATGTAAGATCTAAGCCCTGTGCACGAACCTCATATTTTTCTGTTGCTCCAAGAAGTTTTAAACGAGCACTTGCACTAAAATACGATCTTACAAAAAGTATATGATGATCCCTTTCGTCGCTATCAGGTAAGCGCATTACTTTTGTGAACTCTTTTAAAGCCATGGCTTCATCAGTAAATCCAGTCGCATTTTTTTTATTTTCATAATGCTTTCTAAGTTCAACTTTACCCCAGGTACGAGGTACTTCAAAACCCACCATATTACACCAATTTTCACTCACTAATTTTTCTGCAGTTTCTGATCCACTTGAAAAACTATGCTGTTCAAAAATTAAAACTATGGGGCTCGTTCTAGGCATATTGCCTCCCTGTTAATAAAGAGTGAAATAATACATGATATATATTTATTGCGCGCACAAAACAAGTAAATGCCTGGTAGTTTATATTTAAACCATATTATTGTCTATACTGCGCGCTGCCATAAACTGCGGATTTTTTGCCGCGCGCAGTATAGTTAAATGTAAGGGGCTGTCAGGATAAGTGTGGAAACTGTTTGAGAAGAAAAAAAATTTTAAAATTGCTTAGGGGCGATCCTTAAGTATATTTTAAATTGGCCGTTAACTTAGACTACAGAGACTAATAAAGGACTGATCCATGAAGCGTTTGCAAAACCTGCTACTCAGCATATGCTTCTTCTTAGCCTATGGGGCCGCCGAAGCACAAACACGCTTTGGTGAATCCTTATGCAATTCCTCGGATTACACTTGTATTAAAATTAAAAATGGAGAAACTTGGGAAAATTTATTCCGCAATGATGAAGTGCGTGACATCATCAGGCGTGTGAATCGTATGAATATACCGCTTCGAACCGGCATGACCCTTGCCGTTCCTAAAAACATTGATCGCTTAACAATCTACGATGTCTCCCCCTTTCCCCGCTATATTGATTCGGATGGCGAAAAAACAATCTATGTTAATCAAGCACAGTTAGCCTGGGGGGCTTATGATGAACATGGGGAACTCATATGGTGGGGACCTCTGTCGTCTGGATCAGGCCATTGTAAAAGCCTTGATGGAAAGTGTATGACCCCCTCTGGTTCATTTCGAGTCATTCGAAAACAAGATATCGATTGTATTTCAACGGCGTTTCCCATGCGTTCAGATGGAGAATCAGGCGGCGCTGAGATGCCCTATTGCATGCATTTTTTCCGCGGCATCGCCTTACATGGCAGTGATACTGTGCCAGGCTATCGAGCCAGTCATGGGTGCGTGCGTCTTTTTATTGAAGACGCACGTTGGCTTAATGAGGAATTTATTGACCTGCCTGGCGGCTCTACAAAAGGAACACGTGTGATTGTTGATTCCCTTGAGGGCTAATCTTTACTGCGCAGAGTATAACAATCGCACACATTCCTTCCAGTAAAATCCTTACATCAACAACGAAAACACGCCTGAAAGTCCCTGATGCTGCAAGGTCGTTTTCAGCTGATCAGCTTTTCGCTTTTCTGCAAACGGTCCCACTCTCACAATGAAGCGATTTTGATATTTTTCAATAAAAACCGGAGAATTTGTCAATTTAGATAATTTACTTCGCAATGCGGCAGCCAACTTATTAGAATTAAACGCTCCTGCTTGTAAATAATAGTGTGCCGCATGAGCCTGACTTGAGGTTGAGGTTAAAGCTTCAATCTCAACCAAGGCCGTCCCTTTGGGCATGAGACCTAATTTAGCTGCGGCAGCATAAGACAAATCAATAATTCTATCGCTGTGGAATGGTCCTCTATCGTTAACCCTAACAATAGCCACCTTACCATTGTTTAAATTTTTAACCCGGACATACGTTGGAAGGGGTAATGTTTTATGAGCAGCCGTGAGGGCATACATATTATAATCTTCCCCGCTTGAGGTACGCTTGCTATGAAATTTTGTACCATACCAAGAAGCTAATCCTCGTGCATGATAACCCTTGGAAGTGGTCAGGACTTCATAGTGATGGCCATTCACACGATAAGTCCCTGGATTACCATAGCGGCTCAATGGCGCATGAACTGGAAATATCTTTTGAAAGAAGGTAGGCAAGGGCCCCTCAGGCGCACCATCTCGATCAGTGGGTCTTGATTGATTTTTTTGATTTTTTTTGATCGGCGTTGATTTTTTTGTCACAGCACGACCACCCTGATGGGTATTCAATGGTTGAGTTTGACATGCCGTTAACAAACTGAAAAAAATTAAACATATAATATATTTCATTAAATCGTGCCCTTTATTTTTTTACGAATAGTCAACAGATCCTAGAAAAAGGAGTAGAAGACTACTACGAGATCCAATCTGGCTGTGGTATTATAATAGCATTTTTTAATATCGGAACAACCACATGATCAAAGATTCATCTTTTATAACAAAATTTTTATTATTCATCCTCCTTGGACTCAAATGTTCTATTTTTTATGCGAACACCCCCTTATTGCAAGAATCCATCCATCCAACAGCACCTTCTGCGAACCCACTCATTACGCCAACACCCCCCACACTCAATGCGAAGGCCTACATTCTTATTGATGTGAATAGCGGCAAAATTATTGCAGAAAAAAACAGTGAAGAAAAACTACCCCCTGCCAGTTTAACAAAAATGATGACTCTCTATGTGATCTCCAGTGCCTTGCGTAATGAACAGATTCACTTGACTGATCTCGTTCGCATTAGCCAAGAAGCCTGGAAAATTGGCGGCTCTCGTATGTTTGTAAAAGAAGGGCAACAAGTGAGCGTTGAGGAACTCCTAAAAGGCATTATCGTTGATTCAGGTAATGATGCTTGTGTTGCAATGGCTGAGCATTTGGGTGGCAGTGAAGCAGGGTTTACCGATGTGATGAACCATCAAGCAAAAAACCTCGGCATGACCAGCAGCCATTTTACAGATAGCACAGGCCTTCCTGATAAAGATCATTACACCTCAGCAAAAGATTTAGCCGTCTTGGGTCGTGCCCTTGTGGAGGAGTTTCCACAATATTATCATTGGTACAAACAAAAATGGTTTACCTTTAATGGCATACGCCAACCCAACCGCAATCGCCTACTTTGGCGTGACGCCCAAGTCGATGGAATCAAAACAGGCCACACCAATGAGGCAGGATTTTGCTTGGTATCCTCTGCAAAACACGAGAACATGCGTCTGCTGGCCGTTGTGTTAGGTTCTCCCTCTGAAACAGCCCGTGCGGATGATAGTGAGCGTTTACTAAACTATGGTTTTCGTTTTTTTGAAACCCATGAATTATACAAAGCAGGATCACCCATTGCCGAGCTTCCTTTGTATAAAGGACAAGTTGAAAAAATCAACATTGGGGTCAGTGAAACACAATACATTACTATCCCTAGTGGCCAATATCAGCGATTAACCATCAAAACAAAAGTTCCCAAATATGTCCAAGCCCCATTGAAAAAAGGGGATCAAGTTGGCGAGCTCATTATTCAATTCGATAATAATGTCATTGCTAACCGCCCCCTGTACGCTCTAGAGGCAGCACCTAAGGGTGGATTATACGTCCGTATGAAGGACTCTGTTTGCTTAACATTTAAGCATTGGTTTACTTCTTAGTATCAATGGAAGACCCGTTAATATGAAAAAAACCACCACATTAATGACATTTCCTTGTGAATTCCAGATTAAAATCATTGGAACCAATAGTGATTTATTTTGGTTAGAGGTGATTAACATCACGCGCAAGCATTTTCCAGATACTCATGATCAATCGATTGAAAAAAGACCAAGCAAAAAAGACAATTACTTGGCTATTAGCATCACGCTGTATGTAGAAGACCAGCCAACCCTTGATGCCCTCTATAGAGAACTAACCCAGCATCCAGACATTAAAATGGTACTCTAGGCATGATCAATATTCGCTACCTTGGTCTTAAGCCTTATACGGCTGTATGGGAGCAGATGAAACAATTCACAACTGAACGCAATGAATCGACCATTGATGAATTATGGCTTCTAGAGCACCCACCCGTATACACCCAGGGTCAGGCCGGTAAAGCCGAACATCTCCTTCATGCTGATGACATACCGGTTATCAAGACCGATCGGGGTGGACAAATTACCTACCACGGGCCCGGACAATTGGTCGCATACGTGCTGATGGATATCAAACGGCGCCACCTGGGTATCCGCACGCTGGTATGTCAATTAGAGCGTGTGTTAATATCATTACTCAAGCACTATGATATTATGGCTGAAACGCAACATGGGGCACCTGGCGTTTATGTTGCTGGAAAAAAAATAGCGTCTATTGGCTTACGAGTTAAAAATGGCCGCACCTATCATGGGGTTGCATTAAATGTTGCAATGGATTTAAGCCCATTTTCTGGCATTAATCCCTGCGGCTATCACGCATTGCAAATGGTTCAACTCAAAGAGTTTGTAACAGAGATAGACATGGCACAAGCACAACAACAATTTGAACGGGAATTTTTAATGATTTTCGAACCCTAGGACCCCATGCATTTTTTTACAAACACCATTCAACCGCTAACCCAGTGGTTATCCCACCATCCACATTTAGCGCTGCTCATCACCTTTTTAATTTCGTTTACTGAATCCCTTGCTATTATTGGGAGCATCATCCCTGGTTCTATCACCATGACAGCGATTGGCATATTAGCCGGCTCAGGCATCATGCGCATTGATTTAACCTTCCTGGCGGCGACATTGGGTGCAATTGCAGGAGATGGGGGAAGTTATACCATAGGCTATCTATTGAGTGACCGTTTAACCAGCCTTTGGCCTTTTAATCGATTTCCCACGTGGTTAGTATATGGCAAATTATATTTTCATCAACACGGCTCAACCAGTGTTCTAATTGGTCGATTTTTTGGACCCATGCGATCCATTATTCCGCTCATTGCGGGCATGATGCACATGAACCGTTGGCATTTCTTATTGGCCAATATAATTTCAGGGATTGCCTGGGCGATTCTTTATGTGGCGCCTGGTGTGTTGATTGGAACGGCAGGTAGTGCCTTATCACCTGAAAGTGCCACGCGCCTTTTTGTGATCATCCTGATGTTGCTGATCATTCTATGGTTAGCCAGTCTGGGGCTTAAATGGTTGCTACTGCGAGCGCCTCAACTCTTGCATACCAATCTTCATTTCATTTGGATTCGTTTGAAAAAGAATCATTTGCTTAAAAGTTTAGCAAAACGATTGGCCCCAAAAAATGAAGTCAATCATTATATGACTGCAGGATTAACCCTGTTATTCCTCTTGTCTTTTATCATGGCCCTCTTGATGGTAGCACTGGTGCTTCAAGGTTCGATGGCTTCGATATTAAACTACCCCATCTACCTTTTTTTACAAAGTCTACGCATCCCCTCATGCGATTCGTTCTTTATCATCCTATCGCTCATCATTAGCCCCATCCCCTTATCCACTTTTTTCTTGTCATTTACCTTTTATACCCTCTACTATCGTGATTGGCGTGCTTTAGGCTATTGGTTAAGCTTAAGCTTAACCACGCCGCTCATACTGTTATTTATCATTCCCATCATAGAAAACCAAGCTGTGGGTAATTTATTATTGCGTGACCTATCCCTTCAATGGCTTTCAATGATTGATTTAACGCTTGCCACAGCACTATTTGGATTCTTTATTCTTTATGTCCACTCCTATTTTCATTCCAAAACCCTGCTCATATTTCGCATTATATTATTTAGTATCTTGTGTCTATCAGGTCTGGGATTCATCTATTTAGGCGATAATTGGTTTATCACGATCATGGCCTCCTATTGTATTGGTTTCTCCCTTTGCCTCATCCATTGGATTTTTTTCAGGCGTTTAAAGCCGCCACATCAACGCCGAGAACGACTCATCTGGCTCACTGCTTGCCCTCTAATCTTGGGCAGTGCCCTCTCCTACACCTTCTATTTTGATAAGTTGGTCCATGCCCATTCTCCTGAACTACCGCAATATGTCTTGACGGAAAATAAGTGGTGGAATCAATCACAAAACTCGTTCCCAATTTACACTACCAACCGCATTGGGAAACCAATTGGCCTTTTAAATATTCAATATGTCGGTTCAATCACGGAACTTGCCAATACATTAAAAACAAAAGGATGGATCGCTCAATCCACCTCTTTTTTCAAGTTGCTGGTCTTAAGGGCTGCTGGCCCCCCATCAGCTGAAGGCATACCACTCATGGCTCAACTTTATCTCAATCGAAAACCAACGATCACCATGATCTATAATCCAGGCAATCAACAAGGATTATTAGTATTAAGATTATGGCGCTCTAACTATCATATACCTCATTACCATGAGCCTATTTGGCTTGGTAATTTAGCACCTCAAATTCAATATAAACCCGGTAAACTCGAAGCATATCAGGCCATTGCAATCCACAATTACCTGATCCAATCCTTATCTCAATTCAAATTCAAACAAATTTGGCTACCCAAATCTACTATTAAATCATTACCCTATCTCACATCACGCCTCTTGCTGCTCATTAAAGAACCCCAAAAAAATCCAGCACTAGCGACAGACTCTCATTAGTGCTATAAAATGAATATTACTTTGAATGATTGCTATAAAGGATTGATGTAATGGATACCTTATCAAACCTACTTCATGAATTGCTCCCGCTAATCGGCGTGGTTTTGTTAATTGCAGGGCTAAACTTGCACCGTATCAATTACCTGATTGCCGCACTCTGGCTAAGTTTGATTGCTATGCTGCTTCATTATCAAACGGCCGGTGGCGAAATATTAGGAACCTATTTTGGCTATAAAAATGCTGCTATTTATACTTTAAATTTACTGGTTCTCATTAGCACGCTATTGTGTTTATTTTTTAAACTCCCACTCTTTCAAGGCAAGCTGAGCCGTTATATCGCCAGTTTTTTATCAGCTTGCTTGATTCTTGGAAGTCTGCTATTACTCATTAATCTTTGGATGAATGCCCATTTTATTGAAAATAGAAAGCTTGGTACACCCATCATGCAAGTTGCGACATTTGGTCCCCTAAGCTACTGCGGTTATCGTCATGTATATTACAAGGTAGACTTGGATAATCAGATCAATTATATGTGTCCTAATTATTATAAGATAATTCCATCCATAGGCCATTTGGATATTTCACCTGAACTTTTACTCAACCAACTCACGAGGCCATCAAACAAAAAAGCACCTTAATCGCTCATAATTGCAGGGCTAAATCATTTTTTTCATACATGATTTAGCCCTGATTAAAATTGGTCCCAATCCATTATTTTTGTTAACATGGAGGTCAATAAAAAAAACCCTATCATGATGCGACGATTAATTTTTATCATATTATTATTAAATTGTGCTTTCCTTTATGGCATGGCGCCCAAGCTAAACTGGGACAAAGCCGTAGATAATGCAATCCAGCGATATGGTTTGCAAATGGAGCCCCAATTAAAAACCTGGTTTGCGAAAACAGGGGTTGCTTATCCTCCCAAAGAAGTGGCCTTATTGGCCTTCAAACAAGAGCGTCACGTCCAATTATGGGCTAAAGATGAAACCACCTCTTGGCATTTTATTCACACCTACCCATTAACTGCTTTTAGTGGGCGTCTAGGTCCTAAATTAAAAGAAAATGATCTACAAATTCCTGAGGGGATATACCGTTTAACCACCCTGAATCCCTTTAGCGCCATGCACTTATCAATGATGATTAACTACCCGAATAGTTTTGATCGGCTGCAGGCAAGTAAAGATGGGCGACGTAAATTAGGGGGAAGTATCTTTTTACATGGTAAATCGCTGTCAGTAGGATGCCTTGCCGTGGGCAACAAAGCGATTGATCAATTGTTCATCCTGGTCCACCGTGTTGGATTAGGCCATACCACGGTCATTATCGCGCCCAACGATCTACGCCACACCAAGCCCGCCACCTCATCTTTTGCCCAACCCAGATGGTTGCCTGAGCTTTATCAACAAATAACACACGCGCTTCATCAGTTTCCATCAGGAAAAACGGCCTAGTGCCTCGTCAACATTGAATCTTCGGGTTGGCGCTTAGATTGCGTTCAGATTTAAACGATTTTATTAGGCAAAAAGCACAGGACTAGCACCGCTAATCTGAGCATTTTTGCCTAATAAAATCGTTTAAAGATGGATGCAAGCTAGGATGCCAACCCGAGGATTCAATGTTGATGAGGCACTAGGCCTGAATTTCAATGCGTTTTATT
>CANJHO010000084.1 GCA_947474165.1 Legionellaceae bacterium | reverse complement strand
CTAGAATACCTTACGTTCAAGCAGTATCAATGAGCTTCCTTCGTGCCTCAGGACTCCTCATTGACACCGCTTTCTCTTCAGGTAACCTGTCATCAGAAGCAATGCCTCGGTGTTCCAATAATTGGACACTATCTAAGATTTAAGGTTTGACTGTCTCATCGATGGGGTCCACTTTAATATTTTGTTCCTCTCGAGTATTAGCTTCTGATTTTAATTCTTTCAATTTGACTGTAACGGTATTTTTATTTATTTTCTCTAGGTCAGTAAAAACACCATCGTCAATATTATGTTCTTCTTCCATTTCAACTTTTTGAGACTGTACATTTTCTAATGCGATATTTAGCTCATCAATGACTTGTTGCTGCTTTTGAAAATAACGTTCGATAACAAAGCCTTTAGGCACCAAATCACAAGTCCATCCTTTATCTACTTTCTTTCCTTTATTGTTTTTTTCTATAATTCGATAAGTAGGTGCTATCCAGCCATCAGAAGATATGAGATAACAATCATCCTGCATAACGTCATAATACCAATAGTTCATTAAATGCTGATAGACATTGTATTGGTTGATAAGAGGTTTACCGATATAGGTATTTAGCAATGATTCGCTGATTTGATAGATAAGCTCTTTTGGATGAAAATCTTTTTCTAATCCATTCAAAATATCACTGGTTTGCTTCTTCCAGCCATCAAACACATTGGTCATCTCATTCATATATTGAGTAAATTCACTATGATGATAGATAGTGTCTTTTATCTCTGCCTTAGCAACATTGATCGTATAGTATTTATCGCTTCGTGCAGCCATCTTAAATAGTGTGTTTTTTAAGTTTGGGAAGATTTGCCAGTAGCTCTCTAAAGCATCTATATCAGCTTTTGGTATATCACCTAATAAATGAGCTTCTATATCTTGTAAGTCTTCAAGTTCACTACTATCGATATAACGTGGGATATTGAGATTAAAGTTATTCTTTTCAATTTCTTCAATTGATACTAATCGGCTGTAACCATCGATTTCTAGCTTCTTGGTAAATGCATCCACAATTTTATGGATATCCATTTCTCTCAAGCGATTTTTATTTCCGTCTTTAATAAATCCTTTGCCAGCATCTATCATAAAAATGCCTTTACGATCAGCCGAGCCTTCTTTATCAATAATGATGATGCATGCAGGAATACCCGTACCATAGAACAAGTTAGCTGGAAAACCTACGATGCCTTTAATTAAACCTTTACGAACCAAAGCCTCGCGTATATCAGCCTCAGCATTACCACGAAATAAAACACCGTGGGGTAAAATACATGCGCCTTTACCTCGACTTTTTAAAGAGCGGATAATATGTAAAAGATAAGCATAGTCTCCATTTTTTTCTGGCGGTACCCCATCATCAAATCGCCTATAAGGATCATTTTCTGTGTCGATCCCACTGCTCCAACGCTTATCACTGAATGGTGGATTGGCAACCACATAATCAAAGGTTTTTAATCCATCACCATCCTTAAATAAGGGATTAGCCAAGGTATTTTCACGCTTGATTTCTGCAGTTGGGTTATCATGAAGAATCATGTTCATGCGCGCCAAACCTGCTGTAGTGGCATCTTTTTCCTGACCATAAAGAGACACTTTTGTGGGAGCATGGTCAGCGACTTTCAATAACAATGAACCAGAACCACAGGTTGGATCATATACAGTAGTTGCAGCTGAAGTTTGATCCCTATCAATGCCAATAATTTTAGCCATGACTCGACTGACTTCAGATGGTGTATAAAATTGCCCCTTACTTTTACCACTTTCAGTAGCAAAATGGCGCATGAGATACTCATATGCATCCCCAAGAATATCATCCCCATCAGCACGGTTTTTACTGAAATTAAGCTCTGGTTTTTCAAAAATGGCTATCAAATTCGTAAGCTTTTCTACCATTTCCTTACCACTGCCTAATTTTTCAGGATCATTGAAATTAGGCATGCCCGTTAATTTATTGGCATTTTCAAGGGGGGCAATGATTTTCTTGTTAATATCATCCCCAATAGTCGGCTTGCCCTTTAGCTCTATCATATCCTCAAAACTTGCTCCTTTAGGAATGATAATCGGAGCATAGGGCTTTCCAGCATATTTATCGCTGATGTACTTGATAAACAATAATACCAATACATAATCTTTGTATTGGCTAGCATCCATCCCACCTCTAAGTTCATCACAACTTGCCCAAAGTGATGAGTATAATTCTGATTTTTTTATTGCCATTAGGGTTATTACCTCGTGGTTTTTTATTTAAATAAAAACTTTTTAAAGTCATTCTGATAAGCGCTACTAATTTTATCTGCTGTTGATTGAATTATATTAATTGTTTTGCTTTTATCTTTACGTGAATTGGAGTTCAGTGCAGCATTACGCTCCGTTTGAATATTTTCAAATTCAAAAGACAATGATGTCATCATTCCTTTATAATTTAAGTATCGTATTGTTTTTCCAGGTAATATTTGAGTATATTCAGATAAAGTATCTGGTATGCCGAGCATATTGAGGTTATCCCTGTCAAAACCAAAACCAATGAAAATTATCTCCTCAGCCCACTGTAGCGCCTCTTTATGTTTAACGATCATTTGATCTCTTTCTGTGGGATTATTTCTTTCGTCATACATGGTTTTTATGTTGTCGTAGTGCTCAAAACCAAACATAAATCGTTTAAAGTTTTGTATCAGCTTTAAGGAGGTTAAAGACGGGGATGAATATTGTTGGGTTGTACCACCTGTCCATGAAATTTGAATATTCGGAAGTTTATTATCTTCGCTTATATCTATATATTTTCCATATTGGTTATAATTAACAAGCGAATACAATTGTCCATATACATGCTCAATATCCAATTCATTGAGAAAACTATCTGCCGGGGAGTCGGATTTATCATCACTTTTTACAAAGTTCTCAATCTTTTTAAGCCTTGAATGAAGAAAATAGTCGAGGCTAACATCGTAATTAAAAGTAATAAATTTAACTTTATTTTCACTTAACTTATTGGGGCTGTCAGCGCATTCAGAAACTAAGTCATTCAGCAAAAGAGAGTACCAATTGTCATCGCTTTGATTAATATTAAATTTCAAAGAATCTTCTCTTTTTAACAGAGAGTACAGGATCATCATTTTACCCGCCCGAGCATATGAAGGGTTATCCCTTAAAAAGGCGTCAATTGATACGGGGTCTAATATTTCTAAAGCATTTTTTAACTGAGCAAATACATCAATTTGCTTAATTTGAGTTTGAAAAAAAAACTGATGTGAATAGTTTTTTTGATTGTTAGGCTTATAGTGAATTTGGAAAGTGCCATTTTCATGGTACTGTTGATAATGATTTTGCTCACTTTCATCGACGTAAGGTGCAAACTGTTCAAAATATTGAATGCACTCGTTGAAATCATATAAGATATTATTTTTTTTATCATTCTTGCTCCAATATGGAGGAGCATTTTTTGATTGATATTTAGGTATGAAAATAGAGTCTTCCATATCTTCAATAATATTATGAATTAGTTTTTTACCAATCGGATAGTCATAAGGTACACTAGCCCCGGCTCCAAGAATAAACAGCACTTTTGTATTAAACATAATTCTCAATCCAATTTATCAAAGTGCTTCCCCGTCTCCACATTTTCACCCCTCGGATCATCCGTTAAGCAAAGCAACCAAGCCCCCGCAACTTTTAACACCCTGGACAAAATTTTAGCCTCCTCTGGCCCAGGACTTCGAGTACCCTGCTCCCAATTCCCAATCCTAGCAGCGCCTAATCCTGTTCTTTCAGCCAAGACCTTAATGGTCCATCCATTCGCCTTTCTAGCCTGTGTAATCCTACCACCAATAATTTTTTTCATATTTAGGTTCATTTGCTATCAAACGGAATACCCTATTGCCTATAAAAGTGCCTCTTTACAATGGGCTCTCAACAACACACTTCGTGTTATATATTGATGCTAATTGAAATAATTTGATAGTGCAAGCATCAATTTTGGATGCTGTGTTTTTAGATGGATGAAAAAGCAAACAGGCTTCGTGTTGAAGTTTACAGAGATATGAACAGTTTTATTAGGGTGATTTCTCCTTTATAAATAGTTTTATTACATAAATTATTATAAGATCAATGAGTTAGAATAAAAATGATTGAAGTTATGTATATTTTTTACTCTTTAATAATCTACAAAATAAATTAACCATTTCCATTTGCTCTAAATTACTTGCGCAGGTATCAAGCAATATAGGGCTGTAAACTATGATCGCCATACACTGCGCGCGGGAAATAGCAACATTCATTCGATTTTTGTTAAACAGAAAATCAATACCTCGTGGAGAATCATTGCCACTACTTGCACACAGGCTCATAAAGACAATCGGAGCTTCCTGGCCTTGAAATTTATCTACACTACCAATCTTGGCTTGCTCTCCAAGAGCCTGTCTTAGTTTGTTTACCTGATGGTTGTAAGGTGCAACATATAAGATATCTTGCCAATCAATGAGGCGTTCTTTCCCATCTTTATCAATAAATATTCGGCCAAGAAGAGCTTGGGTTAATAAGACAATTTTTTCTACCTCTTCATCACTGGCCTGTGTATTTCCTTCATGTATAACTGGCACAGAAATAATACCCGCTTCTTTATTTAAAATGCCTTGATAAGCTTCCGGCACTAAAATGCATTGTTTATCATTATCTATCGCCGACTCCAACTTACCCTCATAAATTGCGTCACTAATGAACTGATTAACAGCTGAGTGCATACGATAGGTGGTGCCTAGAAATACGCCCATGTTTTCAGGAATTGTTGGTGTGGTATGCAATAAATAATCTAAAATGGATGCGCCACTCTCTTCTGGATGACTCCCTTGGGACGGTTGACCCAACTGCATTTGATCCCCCATTAATATGATATTCTTGGTGGCGTGGCTCATAGCGATTAAATTCGCAACACTCACCTGCCCTGCCTCATCAATAAATAGATAATCGAACGTATTTTCTAACTCAGACCTTGCAAATCCCCATGCGGTTGTTCCAATAACGCAAGCGGATCTCAAATTGTCTGCGATGGATTTATTCTCAATGATTGAAATACCGAGTTTAACTAATGCCTCATCGGTTTCTTTGGTGCAAGCAAAATAAGCGGCGGTGCCTTCTTTTTTGCAATATTCAGCAGTGCTTATCAATAAATGATTAATCGCCTTATGGCTATTTGATGAGATACCTATTCGTTTTCCCTGTTTTAAAAGTTCAGCAATAATATGTTTTGCGGTATACGTTTTGCCTGAACCTGGTGGGCCTTGAATGGTAAGGTAGCTGTTATTCAGATTCATTACAGCAGCAATAATTTGAGCAAGCCGAGTAGTTGAATCATGGCTGGGCGCTATGGGCGAATCGGGTAACATTCCTATGATTCTAGGCGGATTTCGCATCAAAAAATCATGAATAGCCGTATTTTCTAATTGATTTTGATAAAATTGCTCCGCGCGTTGCATAATAGCTGTAGGAATCGGTTTTGCATTGATGTCTTCATCAGGAATTAAAGTAACAACTTCATTTAAGTTGCTGCCAGTCTGCAGAACAATAATGCCCTCATTCAATCGTGAATCTTCTTTAACAACGCTAACACTTACTGTTTTTCCATCGGGCCGCTCTTCTCCCAATACTTTGTATTTATCAGCAGCAGCTTTGAATTCCTGGCTAGGATCAAAACGATATTCATAAGCTAAATTTCTGGATCGAGATGTAGGCTTATAGGGTGTTTTATCAGTGCGTACACAATATGCAAGACAATCTATATCATCAAACAATTCATCGAGGCTTGATCCCAGCCTATCAAATAATCGCCAATACATGGGTTTCTTTTCTCGACGATGAAATTCCAGAATCCATGCAAAAAGGCTAGCAACTTTGCCTTGTTGTTCTAATCCTTGTGTTTTGAAGTAAGTAGCTTTCTCAAGCAGTTTTTCGCGTAAATGAATAGACTCTGTAATGTTTTCATTTTCAGGCTCAGGTACTACCTCCGTTTTCCCAAGATAGAATATCCCATTCTCTTGTTGACGAACTCGCAACCAATCAACCAGTTCTTGGGTAGAATGACAATCATCAATATTATAATCCCGAATGGCTTTTAAAATACTTGAGCTCTCCCAGCTATCTCCATCAGGATCTTCGCGCCAACGTTCATAGACCACTACAGAATCACCACCAGAACCAACCTCTGTATCACGTTTTCCTCTGTATAGATGCTCTACATTTTTTATAGAATAACGCGGTTCACCTAAGCGCAAGCAGCCTTTAACAATTTTATACAAATCAACAAATACCTCGTTGCGCAATAAGGTATCAACCATGGCTTCACAAATGCCATACCTCCCCATTAATTTCCGGCATGCTGCTATTTCATAATTCGCATAATGATAAATATGCATATCGGGATCACGTTGCCAGCGTTCAAATACCCATTCGATAAACGATTGAAACGCTGCTTGCTCTTGAGGCTTATCATGCGCCCAGAAATCTTTATATTGACGAACCCCTTTCTCATCAAAATATGCAACTCCCCAAAGATACTCTAGTCCTCCATCCACTAAAGGAAATCCTTCAATATCAAAATAAACATCTAATGAAGATGCAGGAGGAAGTAAAGCCAAACCAGTTTTCTTTTGGTTGTCATGCGGCAGGATCTCATATAAGGGTATTTCTTTACCCATACTCAATTTTTGAATATTGGCCTGTAGCTTAAGGCGTTGAAGCACTTCTTCCTGGATTCCCTTGACTCGTAATGGGGGCAAGTTAATCAGGGATTCCATCGTTTTAATTCCTACCTTGTTTAACTTTTTAATTTGGCTCTTAGTGATAGTTGCCACTTGAGATAAATGATCACATGCGACAAGACGTTCATTAGCATAGGTAGACCAACGACCAAAGCGATCAGAATCGGCGGCGTCAGGGAAATCCTCTTTTGAAAAATGGTTATGCACTTCAAGAAAGCGCTCTATGAGATGCGCGTAGTAATAAAAATGTTCGTTTGTTACGAAGTTCACCTGTTGCCTCTCTCCGGTAACAACAGCAATCCTATTAGGTCGTTTATTTTGAATCACTTCCAGCATTTCTGCATAACAACATAATTGGATAACAAACTGCGGTTTTACGGATTTTGAAAGCTTAATATCCAAGGGTTCATAGTGAAACGCTCCTAAATCACTTTCTCCTTCAACTTTAATTAAAAAATCAGCGTACCCTTTAAATGGATGCAATGATAAAGCTGCTTGATAGATAACATCTGCACCTTTGTATATGGCATTCAGTGTATCCTGATAAGCACTCTTCCCTTTTTCAATCGATACGACTTGCAAACCCTGAGATATAAAAGAGGCTAAAATTTCCTGCTCAAATTCGAAGCCTTTATGTTGCAGCAAGGATAATAAAGGGTCTTCTTTATCTACTAAATCAAAGTAATGAGGATCAAGACATGCCATATGCTCCATTAAGGAAGCGAATGGACTTTCCATAAATAAGGTTACGTCAGAAGGAGAATAAATAATTTGCTCTGATTCAAAATGCACACATACTCCAAATGGTCATTTATGGAAGGTTACTAAATCATTATAGGACAAATTGAATCGTGCTTTCACTCCATTATACATTGGCTTTACTTATTGCTGACCCAGTCAATCTTTTTCACTGCGTTAATCTTATGCTCTGGTGCTAAGTGGGCATATCTCAGTGTCATTTTAATATCTGAATGGCCTAACAGCTCCCGTACAGTATTTAAATCAATACCAGCCATAACCAATTTACTAGCAAAGTGATGTCGTAAATCATGCCATCGGAATTCTGTTATCCCTGCATTTTTTAGTAGGGTTGTCCATGAACGTTTAATATTATTAAATGGCTTATTATCTTTACTTAGAAATATTAAACCTATCCTCGAATCACTCTTTTCATAAAGTTGTTTAATAATTTTATGGGCTTCGTCATTTAAAGGAATATAACGAGAGCTGCTATTTTTAGTAACCTCTCCTGCAAGAATGAGTGATCGCTCCCGCAAATCGATCATTTCCCAAGTAAGATGAAAAAGCTCTCCTTGTCTTAATCCCGTATTAATGGAAAGTAAAACCATAGGTGATAGATAATCGACGAACTCCTGCTCTTCGCATTCGGGTAGTAAGTCGTATCTTCGTGCATGTCTCCATTCGTTGCCTCTTTTTCTATCCTGCTTTAACTTATCCTCTCGTTCGGATAGTGCTTGTCGTAGGCTGCTCTCTTCTTCGAAAGATAAATAGCGCACTTTCGGTGCCCTATCCACTTTAAAAAGCTTTAGATTTTTTAACGGATTTTCTTTGATGACGTCCCATTCGACAGCTTTTGTCAATAAAGATTTTAAAACCCCAATATCTCTATTAATAGTTGCATTAGAGATACCTTCATTTAACCGTTTTACACGCCATTGATCTAAAACGGAGGGGGTAATTTCAATAAGGGGTTTTGAAAATAATTTATTGAAGCATCGGCTGAGAGTCGCCATGGTCTTATTGCCTCTTTTATGATGCGACAAAACCCAAGCTTCATATTCTTTCTCAATAAAATCTCCTAAAGTGCTGGGCTTATTTATCCCTTTTTGAGCTGTTGGTTCAATACCTTTATTAAAATCATTAATTACTTCAATAGCTTTTTCACGTGCTTGAGCTGCGCTAATTACGCCAACTTTACCTAAGTTAATGCGACGTCCTCTTGTATACTGGCATATATAACTCATACTACCTGAAGGATGGACTCTTATTAAAAAGCCTTTTAGATTAAGATCTCTTACATCAAAGACTTTTTCGCCAGGTACTAATTTCTTGATTAGAGAATTACCTATTTTAGCTATCATCTTCTTCACCTAAAATATTTAAGTGTTGTGTGTAAGCACTTAGCTCCGTTTCTATTTCATCGGTGGTAGGTAAAATGGAATTAAGCCCTTCGGTTAATGACTTGCTCACTTCATATTCTGCAATTCCCATAGGGCTATTAACTCTTCGTAAAGAATACTCTGCGATTACTTTATCCTTTTTTTCACAAAGCAATAATCCAATAGTTGGCCCATCTTCTGGCATTTTTAATTGCTCATCTACAGCTGAAAGATAAAAATTCAATTGACCAGTATCTCTAGGATTAAAATCCCCCCGCTTAAGCTCGACAACCACGTATAGGTGAAGTTTTGTGTTATACATAAGCAGGTCAATCTCAAATCTTTTGCCCGAAACATTTATGGGATATCTTGTTCCATACAAAGCGAACCCCTGCCCTAACTCCATAAGAAACTCTTTTACATGGGTAAGCAAACCATCTTGTATATCTTTTTCGTGTGCTTCTTTACCTACAGACAAGAAGTGAAATTTATAAGGATCTTTAATCATTTCTTGAGCTAATTGCGATTGAGGGGATGGAAGCTTATGTTTAAAGTTCGTAGTTTTATGATCTAGTCTTGATTGTCGGCTATAAAGATCGCTTTTTATTTGTGTTTGAAGCGCACGATAAGGCCAATCATTTTCAATTGTCTGTTGAGCATACCATTGCTTTATGTCCAGCTCCTCTGACGAAAAGGCCTGAATTAATACAATATGATGTGTCCAAGTCAATTGGTCAGGCAGTGCCTGACTAAATTCGCTATTAGGATAGTTTTTCGCAAAAAGGCGCATATTTTTAAGATTTGTTTTAGAAAATCCTTCGGTATTAGGAAAAGATCTACGTAAATCATTTGATAAAGCTTCAAATAATTTATCGCCCCATTTAGACTCTTGTTGCCTACGAATAATTAATTGCCCAATATCCCAATAAAATTGAATAAGCGCTTGATTAAGAGTTATAGCCGCTCGAAGTTGCGCTTCTTTTAATCGTACTTTAATCTCGTTTAAAAGATTTTGATAATCTTTATCTAAATGTAATTGTAGTGGTTGATTTTTTATTTCTTTCATTTTGTTACGACCTCATTTAAATACTCAAATTGGTCAGGCACGCCTGACTAATTCAACAAGAGTGCATATAGAGTGCAATTTCATTATAGAATGTAGCATGTCGATGTGTTACTGTACATCATAAAAACAAGAAAGGCCTTTAATAACAAAGGGCTTTTATTCATGGCAATACATGGAAATATATTGGCAACTTAATTAAATCCCCCTCCTAAGGGGCAGGTCGCAGGTTCAAATCCTGCCCGGGACGCCAATGAAATCAATAGGTTACGAAAATATACAATAATAAAATTCAATATTTAGGGTGCACCCAGGGTGCAAATCGAATGTGCCATATAATTAAGATAATGCACATTCATATGTATAAATAAAAAACACCTTCTTTCGTTTAATATCCTTATTTACTCTTGTTTGCTTCTAAATATGGGGTCTTTTTTAGATGAATCACTTTCATTAGCAGAATTAGTCTATCTACGCTATAAAAACGATGCTCTATGGTCTTCGTTTATTGCAACAGAAAGCGCACTCATTGTTATTGGTCTTATCGCATTAGGGGGTTATTTCTTTAATAAAATGCGGCCAGAGAAAAAAATATTAGGAAACGCTCACTTTGCTAATGGCTTTGAAATAAACAAGGCCACATTTTTTAAACAAGAAGAGCAAAGCGTTATTATCGGTAAAAAATACGGAGCTCCTTTATATTCTAATGGCTTTGAACACGTGCTTGTTTTTGCACCAACAGGCAGCGGTAAAACCCGCAGCATCGGTATACCAAACTTATTCCAGTACCCTTATCCCGTAGTCTGCAATGACGTTAAATTAACCTTATTTAAAACAACCTCAGGCTATCGACAACAAGTCTTAGGCCATCAGTGCTTTTGCTGGGCACCGACCAATGAGACCCAAACAACCCATCAATACAATCCCTTATCACTGATATCAAAAGAAAAAGTACAGCGGCTTACCAATATTCAACGCATGAGCCATATCCTCATTCCTGATAACAAGAAGTCTGACCCCATTTGGCAGCAAGCCTCTCGTAAACTATTTAAAGTAGCAGTGCTTTACCTACTAGATACTCCTGTAAGCCCCACCACGCTAGGTGAAATTAATCGCCTCATAAAACAAGCAGGGTTTGATACGTGGTTAACCGCGCAATTAGAAGAAACCGAGCATTTTGACCTGGAATTTTATCGCAATGGTTATTCCTACCTTAACAATCATGAAAAAACGAGAAGCTCCATACTGGAAACCTTTTCCGGCTACTTTGAGTTATTCGACGACCCAACGATTGATGCAGCCACTAGTGGTACAGATTTTGATTTACGTGAATTGCGAAGTAAGCCCATGACCATTTATGTTGGCTTTACTGACGATGATATGGAGTGACTCTCTCCATTACTCACGTTATTCTGGCAGCAATAGATTTAGTGTGGTTGTTAATGAAAGCGAGAAGATCTTGCTCATGTGAATCGTCCTGTAAAAAAATCCAAAATAGTGATCTTAATGAGGCTGATGATATTTTATCATTTCCTTTATTGGTTTCTGCTTTCAGAATCGACTTGAAAGACTTATTTATAAGCTTAGAGTTCCCAAGGTAATCGATCTTTCCTAAGGATAATATAGCTCTTTGGACAATGATGATGTTACTGTGTTTCGTTAAGTTTATTGAAATATCCACATATTGTGGCAAATCAATTTTAGAACCAACCTCAATAGTAGAAGTTAAAAAATCTATATTTACATCAATAGAACCTAATTCAGCTTCTATTACTTCCTGTGGCCTTTGAACTTTTTTTTGGCAAAAATTTACGAAAGGTCTCAATAATGAATAGGCGGTTATATCATTACCGGCTTCGAATATTAAATATTTTATGCAATCAATTACGGCTTTAGTGAACTTGGACTCATAGCATTTCAAAAAGGAAAGTTGTAAATCAAACATAGAGCATAAAAGAGGCCCTTAAAAATGAAGATTTCTTTTGATAGTGATAGCAATTTTAAATTTCATCTGAATGAAGCTTTGTATTGGATGAATAAGGCCTTAAACGGAAATGATCAAGTTAATTACAAATATACATTACTATTTTCAGATTTTTGCATTGAGCTTGGATTGTTAGAGAGATATACATGGAAGGGAAAAGATATTTAAGAAAGATACAGATAAAACCATAAATTTTTTTGAATTAAATAAACTAATTGAAGGTAGTTTGGAAGAAATTATTACCAATTTATTTTCTGGACTTGAGGTATGGGATAGTGAAGAAAATACTCCTAGGAGTAGCGTCACCATTGATAAATCGGTTTTAAAAACAACCATACAAAACGGTGTTATAGATCAAAGAAATAAACTAGTTCATTCTGAGGGAGAATTTGATACAAACAAGTTAGTTAGTGACGCAACTGCTTCGCTTCTACTAGTTAATATAATGCTACCCGAAAATTTAAAATTTCATCAAACTTTATATGAAAAAAATATTGAATTTTTTTTGAGCAGTAAAAAATGATCGATAAAAAAATTAAACTATTACAAAAAGAGTCACTAGCCGCTTAAGGTAGTGCCATTAGGTCAAAATGACCTAACCTAACTAGCTAACAAGGAATAGTTTGCTTGGTTGAGCGCTCCCGGTTATCGCAAGCGCTAACCGGGCTACAGAAACTCATGATACTTAGGCTTTTATTTCCATTGTAAATACCATTTATTTGTTGAGTATATTTTTATATAACAACTTAGTAGCTCTTCAGTTATGTAGACCATCGGCTTGATGCGATCAATGGTCTTAATAGAATCTGATGAGAAAGAAAATGATTGAAGCTGTTGCAATTGTTTTTGAATAATCATTAAATTGTCTTCATCTGTATTTTTTTTACTGACCTTTAGAGAGTTAAAGATATCTTCTAAAAAAATAAAGAAATCATGAACAATTTTCTCATCAATAAAATCTAATGGCTCATTATTACTTGTAATATCAACGAATGACTTTGATATTTTATCGAGCAAATGAGGCAGCCCCTTAGCATATTTGTATCTCTTCGAAAGCAACACCAACGGCTCATATCTAACCTCTT
Source organism: Legionellaceae bacterium (assembly GCA_947474165.1). GTDB lineage: Bacteria > Pseudomonadota > Gammaproteobacteria > Legionellales > Legionellaceae > CANJHO01. Next base: position 161 of record CANJHO010000084.1, on the reverse strand, counting down.
TTGTGTATAAATAAAGTAGTGGACCCCAAAAATGAGACAGTAGTGTAAAATATAACTATTGGCTCAAGGGGTTTGAAAAATGGCTAAAAAAACGTTCAGTTCGGAATTCAAAGCAAAGGTGGCTATTGAAGCACTAAAAGGTCATAAGACGACAAATGAAT
>CANJHO010000083.1 GCA_947474165.1 Legionellaceae bacterium | reverse complement strand
CTAGCAATAACCGTTTATATATTGCTTCAATTCATGTTGCGGTAGTGTCACCTGATCACTGGTTTGACGTAAATCTTTCACACTGATCGTTTCAGCCAATACTTCATCTAATCCAAGAATTAATGCAAGCCGTGCCCCACTTTTATCAGCTTTCTTAAACTGATTTTTAAAGCCACCACCCGCTGTATTTACTATAATTTTCCAATCAGGCTCATCATTACGCAATGACTCAGCTAAAACCAAGGCACGTTGCAAAGCCTCATCACCGACTGCAATCATAAAAATGAAGGGTGATGGGGTGACTGCTGGGGGGATCGCAAGGGTTTCCATGAGCAAAATTAGGCGCTCAATTCCCATTGCAAACCCAATGGCCGCAGTAGGGCTTCCACCCAACTGCTCGACCAAGGTATCGAAACGACCCCCTGCACAAATTGTTGCTTGACTTCCCAATTGATCAGTTACCCACTCAAATACCGTGTGACCATAATAATCCAATCCGCGTACCAGATAAGGATTCACCACATAAGGGATATCCAGTGCATCCAAACCTTTGCAAAGCGCCAAAAATTGTTGGCGACTCTCCTCGCTCATCACATCAATTAATTTAGGCGCTTTCTCTATTAATGCTTGTAGCTTTGGATTTTTACTATCAAGAATCCGTAATGGGCTTCTATCTAACCTTTTTTTACTGTCTTCATCAAGTAGTTCTATATTGGGTTTGAAATACTCAATCAAGGACTGACGATAGGTTTGCCGCTCTGTCAATGAGCCTAGGGTGTTAATCTGCAAATGAACTGCATTAGAAATCCCCAATGCCTTCCAGAGCCGTTTGCAAATAGCAATTAATTCGAGCTCAATCCCTACACCTTCGATACCAAAAACTTCGACACCCAATTGATTAAACTGACGATAACGTCCCTTTTGGGGCTTTTCATGACGGAACATGGGGCCGCTATACCAAAGTTTTTGTTGTTGATGATGCAACAATCCATGTTCTAGGCAAGCACGCACACACCCTGCTGTTCCTTCGGGTCTAAGGGTTAAACTATCACCATTGAGATCATTGAAGGTGTACATTTCTTTTTCAACAATATCGGTTACCTCACCGATGGTTCGCTTAAAAAGCTGTGTGCTTTCTAGTAACGGCATCCGAATTTCTTGGTAGCCATAATCACTTAAGCAGCTCGCAAATGTCGTTTCTAAAGTACGCCAAACCATGCTTTTTTCGGGCAATATATCATTCATTCCCCGGATGGCTTGAATCCTGTCAGCCACCATTTTTCTCCGCCGCATTTGATTCATTGTGCGAAGACAACAGGGATCTCATTTTAGATAAATCGGTTAATCTAATTTCAGTCTCTGATTTGTTGAGGGAGTTTTCAGCATGATTGACGCTGGCTGAAAACAGGTTTTCATTGTCTTTGTTAGAATACCACCAGAATGCAACCGCCACTAAAACAACCATTGCAAAAAATCCAGTCAACCAACGGATAGCATGTTCAGCACTATTTTTTTCACGACGGCTTTGCCACAAGGCCTTCTCTACTTTACGCTCGGATGGTTTATGCAGCATATTGAAGGTGTCTAGAAGTGGTTGGTCTGGCAGAGAAAGTAATTTGGCATACGCCCGTAAATACCCTTTTATAAAAACGGGTTCCGGCATATTATCATAGTCATCCGCTTCCAGTAATTCAATTATTCGCACACGCAAGTGTAGTTTTCCTGCAATATATTCAGCTGAATACCCTTGCTCTATACGTTGTTTAGCCAATTGGGCACCAGGTTTATCAAGCACAGTTTCTGCAACCTCATCCATTGTTATTGTTGTATTCATTTTTTTCTCCGGTGTTGTCCGATAAGCCATGCAAACGCATTGTATAATCTGCCACCCATTCGGGTTTTTTTGCTTTTGTGGCTAAGTCTACAGCCAATCCTAACAATACGCGATTGTGCAGGCTTAGATTCGGGTATTGTTGCAAATAAGCCAGTGCCTTATTTGAATTACCCTGCTTCATTTCAAGTGTCACTAACTGGTATAAAGACTGCTCTCGCGAAGGGTCTTGTTCTAGGGCCTTGATAAAATACTTGGCCGCATTGGCATTATCAGGAATCGCCAATACACAAAGACCTGCATTTTCATATGCACCGGCCGTGTGTTCGTAGTCATTGTCAGCCACGGCTTTGAGGAAAAAACCCTCTGCTTGTCGATAATGCCCTTGTCGACATAAAAAAGCACCATAATTGTTCAATTGGGTCCCTGCATGGGGAGCTGCAGCCATCGCCTTCTGATAATATAGACGCGCTTTATCCATCTCCCCACTTTTTTCCATAAAAAATCCCATCGCCGCATTGACTGTAGGGGCATTGGGGGCCTCTGAAATCGCCAGTAGTAATTTATGTTTAGCAAGTGAACGATTGCCCTGCTGAAGGTAAGCCAAACCTAATTGTGCATTATAACTGGCTGCCTCATGGAGTTTAGGCACTTTCGTCGTGTGCTGCTCTGCTGCCTGATCATTATGATGGCAAGCTTGTAGTAATAACAAACCAATCAGGGGTGAAAATAAGCGCAATTTCAACACAAACTCACAGCATACTCATAAAATAGTTAGTTATTATAACCGTGAACGACACAATTTAAAACGATCTTGATCACACAATCGCAGCGTCAGTCGCCTGCGTTCGAGAAAAATTTAATTTTTGCCATCGCCCTGAACGGCTTGTTCGGTCTAATACTTCGCCAGCCAACTGACCACAGGCGGCATCAATGTCATCGCCACGGGTTTTTCTTGTCACAGTATTAATCCCCTTCATGATGAGTTTTTCTCGAAATGAATCAATGACCGTTTGGGAGGATCGCTCATATTGTGTCATTGGAAAAGGATTAAATGGAATTAAATTAACTTTTGCAGGGACATTTTGCAAGAGCTTAATTAATTGTTCAGCATGCTCAGGTTGATCATTGACACCCTTGAGCATCACATATTCAAAGGTAACCACACGTTTCGGTTCATCTTTAAAATAGCCTCTGCAGACATTCATGAGTTGTTCTAGCGGGTATTTTTTATTGATAGGCACTAATACATCCCGTAATGCATCAGTGGGCGCATGCAAAGATACTGCAAGGGATACAGGGCTCACTGTTCGTAACCGCTCCATTTCAGGGATGACACCGGAGGTACTTAAGGTTACACGACGTTTTGCAAGACCATATGAAAAATCATTCATCATGATATCCATCGCAGCCACAACGTTATCAAAATTAAGCAGGGGCTCTCCCATCCCCATCATCACAACATTCGTGACCTGTCTATCGTGAGCACCCTGCTCTCTTGATAGCGCACGAACGGCCAGCCAAACTTGGCCGATAATTTCGGCTGTTGTTAAATTCCTATTGAAACCCTGCTTTGCTGTTGAACAAAACGTGCAATTTAACGCACATCCCACCTGTGATGAAACACACAAAGTGCCCCGCTTGGCCTCAGGAATATAGACTGTTTCGATGCAGTTACCACAATCAAGCTTGAGTAGCCACTTGTGCGTCCCATCCTTCGATTGCTGGCAGCTGATGATTTCAGGTAAGCGGATCGCGGCGATTTGAGTCAATCGAGAGCGCAACGATTTCCCTAAATTATTCATTTGTTCAAAATCGCTAAGGCCCACCTGATGAATCCACTGCATCAATTGCTGGGCACGATAAGGTTTTTCACCATAATCGCTCATCAATTGGCGCATTTGTTCGTAATTATAATCGAGTAGATTAATGATTTGATTCATCAGCTGTTCCAAAAGGATTAGTATTTAAATGCTTAATCCCTATCACATAATTCATGGGGTTCAAAAAAATAAGCAATTTCTACAGCGGCTGTGTCTGCGGCATCTGATCCATGTACAGCATTCGCGTCAATGCTGTCAGCAAAGTCTGCACGAATCGTGCCAGGTGCTGCCTCTTTTGGGTTGGTTGCACCCATGATATCACGGTGCTTCATCACAGCATTATCACCTTTAAGCACCTGAATCATGACAGGACCTGAAATCATAAATGACACCAGATCATTAAAAAATGGACGTCCTTTATGCACAGCGTAAAACCCTTCTGCTTGCTCACGGGTAAGCTGCTTCATTTTAGCTGCAATAATTTGTAATCCTGATTGTTCAAAACGGGAATAAATTTGACCAATCACTGATTTAGCAACAGCATCGGGTTTAATAATTGATAGGGTTAATTCAGTCGCCATTTAAAACTCCAGTTAAAATGGCGCATTATACATTAAATTTAGTGTGTCGTTAAGATTTAATTAAGGATCGGGCCAGGAATAACGTCCTATTTTTAGCCCAACCCTAACTACCACCAATATTCGAATCAAAATAAAGCGAGGCACGGTTTAATTCGACTTGCGCGTGATTGATATGATAATCAGGTAATAAAGTCAGTAATTCGGTGATTCTAAGAATAATATTATAAAATTGTTGACGGTAGCTTCGCAGGTTAATGTTAATATCAGTTGATCGTTCTTTAAAGGTTGCCAAGGTTTGTTTGATTTCTTGTCTTGGATCACCCAAAACAATGAAAATCTCAGCTAATCGTTGACGCAATGGTTCCTCTAATGGGATCGACAATAGCGCGGCCATTTCCACCCAAAAGTTTGAGTTAAGGGCTAAAGTATCTTGATTAAAAGTGGTATGCTGACTGATTGTTTGTCGGATAGCCTTCTGAATTAAAGCACCCTCTATCGACAAATTGTTTTCGCTCAATATTTTAAATATTTTTCCTGAGGCTGTTTTTAATATACCCTGTAGCTTCTGTGATAATCGAATTAAAGTGGCTTGGCTTTCTGAAATCAATTTTTGATGTGAAAACTCGAGTTGACTAAACTGCTCATCTAAAGCGATGAGTTTATTGCGTTCCTGTTCTATGTCTTCACGCGTGTTAGCGCCCGGTACGGCTGCATCCTTGGCCCCTTCCCCAGTCAATAAGTAATCAATTAATGATTTTTGCGCATAAAGCTGATACTCTTGTGCTTGTTGAAGAATAATGCCATTAAAGACATTTTTTAAAGGCACAATCAATAATTGATGATAGAGACTTCGTGGATCTTTAATGGCTGGAATTAATTCATCATTGTCTAGATGAATGTGTAGTCGTTCAAGGATTCGATTGGCTGTTAATACGCCATAGGTTGAAAGCCATAAGGATAAATCAGTTGGGGTTGTTTCATTCGTCATTATGAATCCATATCATGTTTTATAGACTGCGTGTGTGTTTTAAAAGTATAAGGTATTTTGAGAGGGTAAAGCCAGATATTGATACGATTTCGTTTGGTTTTCACTCGATAAGCATCTATCTCACCCTACACCTGAGCCGTGGAATCCCGGCTACAGTCCAAGTGTAGAGCAAAATAGTGAATCAGCTATCCGACTGGGCTAATTGGGCCTTCGTGCTTGCGTGACGTTGAATTGTGGATCCAACTTATCCACTAAATAATCGCTTAAGCCAACACGTAAGGTATCAAACTCTGCTTTTGTCAAGTCTACTCCCGTGGTTTTATTGACAAATTGATTGGGGTGGTTCGCTTTCGGCTCATAACCTAAATCATCCAACCAGACACTGACGGCAAGTTTTACTGAATCCTCGAAGGCATTATACAATGGAGCAAAATGATCTTCCAATTCAGGACGGCCTTTATCATCGAATATCGGGCCACCTTCAGGCTGTCCCTCTTTAGCCTTTGGATGTTGTTTAAATTTAAATATCGGGTTCCCCTCACTAGAAGTGACAAACCTAAGCGAGTCAAGATTTAATGTACCGTCATCCGCCAGTTGAACCCTGTCGGCCAAATTAGCAAATACTTGGGCCGGAGGAGCGGTATATTTCCCCTGTTCATAGGTATCTCTAAGCATGGTAGTGAGGTTTTCATTATGATCCGGCATTTTAAAATCCAACCCCTGGTTCTTAATCGCCCCCAAAACCCCGATCCCCGAACCAATGAGCAGATCCACTTTATCAAGCAAATAATTTAGTGGTTTTGATGACGCAATGGCTTTTCCAAGCTCTTCTCCTAGGGACATCATTGAATAAACAGTAGAGATCCAGTCGTTATTATAGCCCCTATTCCACTCAGCCTTCATATGTTTCATGTATTCAGCAAAATGGTTCCACTGCTGCCTGGATTCTAGATCTTGTTTTGTGTCTCGTTGCTGTTGATTCATTGACCTCATGGTTTTTCCATACTGCATTGCGGTATTAAATTCACTCTGTTGAGTTGTGCTGATAATATCCGTTTGTGCCTTTTTAAGCGCTCCTTCAATTTGTTGCTTTTTTTCTGCCGGCGTCCAGGTTTTTATAGGTTTCTCTGTGCCATCAGGATTCATCGGTTTAGGCATATTAATCTCCCAACATTCGTTTAAAATAAAAGCCGTTTGGTCTATCATAGCACATCAAAAGGGGGTTGTCATCCCAATCACTCAAAATATACTGAAGATAAGTTAAACCTTGATAGGGATGCTTCAAAAGTCCCGGCTTGTGAATATGGCCATGAACCAACACCGTGACCCCCATTTGCTGCATGTGTTGAAGCATCACAGGTATCACAATTTCCATCGCAACATCAGGTTTTTTATCGTTAGTTTGACTGTATTGGCGCAAGGAGTTAACTAATTTAGCGCGGATAACATAAGGTAGGCTTAAAAAAATACGCGGGAAAATGCTATTGCGGGTTAGCCGACGTAGCCATTGATGGCTCCTATCTTTCGTACAATAGGCATCACCGTGCATCAATAAAACTCTAGTTGTGCCAAGGGTAATGATCGTGGGTTCTTTCAAAAAAGTGATGGAGGCTATTTTTGCAAAAGACTCGCCCAGCAAAAAATCACGATTGCCCTTCATGAAATAGATACGAACGCCTTGGGTGGCTAACCAAGATAACTTTAACGCAATCGAGTGACTCCAGGCGTCCATGGCGTCATCCCCTGGCCATACATGAAAAAAATCACCCAGAATATAGACTGTTTTTACGTTCAACGCCGCCCATTGAATAAATGCTTCAAAACGTTCTGTAATGCGTATTTCATCGGGATGAAGGTGAAGATCTGAAATAAATACCGCTTCAATCATAATGCATCAATTTGAATGCGATCATCCTGAAGATAAATTTGACAAGGGCCTGTAATAGCACCAATGGCATCACTTAATCGATAATATCCGGCAATCGATACCAGTTCTGCCTCTAATGACTGACAAAAAATACGGGCTTGCTTATCGCCTGCAATGCCTGCCAAGGACCTTCCACGCAATGCGCCATAAACATGAATATTACCATCGGCTAATAGTTCTGCACCATGGCTTACGGCGGCGGTGATGACTAAATCCCCACCTTTGCTCACCACTTGCTGGCCTGAACGCACGGGCGATGTTAATAGTTTGGTTTTGATGGTTTCAATCACAATGTCTTGAGACCTTTCAATGATGGGTTTATCGTGTGTAGACGAGGTATTGAATACGGCAAGCCCTCGACATTGAGCCAATGTCTCGAGCAAAGGTCCACCACCTTGGATAGCAACAGGAAGCAGGCTATGTTCCCGCAGCATGTGGCAAAGGGATTGGAGATCAAACTCAGCTGCCTGAATGGATGAAAAATCAAGTACAACCGGTGTGCGGTCAAAGAGGCGCGGCGCTTGAGCAATCACCTCGAGCAATTGTTGCTCAAACAATGATCGGTCAAGACTTAATACTTGCAGCACGGTAAACGTAAAAAGTCTACCTTTTAATTTAAATGCTTGTGATTTCAATAAATTATCAGTCATGACCGCGGTACCCATCGGCTTGTTTTTTGTTTATACTAGCACGCTAATAAAAATAACAGAAGGTGATGATGTGGATAAATTGTGGTTGAAGCACTATCAACAAGGTGTTCCTCATGAAATTAACGTCAATGAATATGCATCCATGGTTCATTTATTTGATGAAGTGTGTATAGAACAGGCCAACCACATAGCCTATGTGAACATGGGGTGTGAAATAAGTTACCGTGAATTAGACAAACGTAGTCTACAGATGGCCGTTTTTTTACAACAATTGGGTTTGAAAAAAGGCGCACGGGTAGCGATTATGTTGCCCAACTTATTGCAATATCCCATTATGCTCTTTGCCATTTTGCGAGCCAGTTTTGTTGTGGTTAACACAAACCCACTCTACACCCCTGATGAAATCACACACCAATTAAACGACGCAGGCGCTGAAGCGATTGTCGTTCTCTCAAACTTTGCCCACACCGTTGAAGAAGCCTTGCCCCAGATGCCGTTTTTACGCCATGTCATTGTGACCGACATTGGCGATAGCTTTCCTCTCTTTAAACGTATCGTCGTCAACGCCGTGGTAAAATATATTAAAAAAATGGTTCCTCCTTTTACTATTCCTGGGGCAACACGCTTTACTGAGGCACTAAAATTAGGTGCAAAAGGGCGATTTAAACCCGAAATCCTAAACCACCAAGACATTGCTTTTTTACAATATACCGGTGGCACAACTGGGATTTCTAAAGGAGCGATGCTCACACACCGTAATATGGTAGCGAATGTACTTCAAGCATCAGCCTGGATTTCACCGTTGTCATTAACCCACAAAGAAATCATTGTAACCGCCCTACCCCTTTATCATATTTTTTCCCTAACGGCGAATTGCCTAACATTCTTTAAAGTAGGCGCTAAGAACATATTGATCACCAATCCGCGTGATTTTCCGCGGTTTATTAAAGATATAAAAAATAGCGGATTCACAGCCATCACAGGCGTCAATACCTTATTTAATGCATTGCTCAATCAACCAAATTTTAAAACGGTCGATTTTTCAAAATTAAGATTAGCCCTTTCAGGCGGGATGGCTTTACAAAAAAGTATCGCTATAAAATGGCGAGACCTCACCCACTCTCGTATCCTTGAAGCCTATGGGCTCACTGAAACAAGCCCTGCGGTCAGCATTAATCCGCTCTATCTTAAAGAATATAATGGCAGCATTGGTTTGCCACTGCCTTCAACTGATATTTCAATTCGTGATGAAGATGGAAAAGAACTTCCCATAGGCGAAGAAGGTGAGCTGTGCATTAAGGGCCCACAAGTGACACCAGGCTATTGGCAGCGTGATGAAGAAACAGCAGACATTTTTTGGCCTGATCAGTTTTTGCGAACGGGCGATATTGCAAAGGTTGATAGCGAGGGATACATCTACCTCGTTGATAGAAAAAAAGACATGATCCTGGTCTCAGGATTTAATGTTTACCCCAATGAAGTTGAGCAAGTGATCAGCATGTTACCCGGTGTGCTTGAGGTCGGCGTGGTCGGTGTGAACCAAGATGAAACAGGCGAGCATGTGAAAGCCTGCATCGTCAAACGGGATCCTGCCTTAACAGCAGAACTTGTGATTGCACACACTAGAAAGCATTTAACTGCCTATAAAATACCCAAAATTGTAGAATTCTATGATGAGCTCCCAAAGACCAATGTGGGTAAAATACTAAGGCGCGCCTTGAAATATTGACAGGATGTCATTAAAGCCCATTGACTATCGCCGAAATTTTAGTAAAACACTCACGGTATTCATCTTCCCAGGTAGAATCAATCACAATCCCACCACCTGCGGATAAATAAAGTGTTTCTTCTTTGGCTATCAGCGTGCGGATAGCAATATTGCTATCAAGACGACCATGGGCTGAAAAATAGGCGACACTGCCGCAATATACGCCCCGTGCATAGGGCTCTTCTTCACTGATGATTTGCATGGCCTCCCGTTTAGGAGCTCCGGTGATTGATCCACCAGGAAAGCATGCGGCAAAAACTTTCAATGGGGTTGTTCCATTTTCACACTGCGCTTCAATCGTACTAACCAAATGGTGTACCGCTCTGAAGCTCTGTAGCTCACACAATGAAGTAACCTTCACGCTACCAGGCCTTGCAAATTGGCCTAAATCATTTCGAAGGAGATCAACAATCATGGTATTTTCTGCCTGATTTTTAGCGCTTGCGATGAGCGATGCTTTGAGCGCTTCATCGAGAATAGGATTCTCAGAACGCCTTATCGTCCCTTTGATGGGCGATGTTTGCACCCATCCATTGTCCATCGTTAAGAAACGCTCAGGCGAAAAACTAAGAATATCGCCCTCATCCCCTCGAAGAAACGCCGAAAAAGGCACCGGATTGCATCGTCTAACGCGTTGATAAATATCCCATGTTTCACCACGATAATTTGCTAGAAAAGGTTGTGTATAATTGACTTGGTAGGAACGCCCTTCAATAAGGGCTTGATGAATGGCCATGAATCCTTTCTGATATTCAGCCTCGCTAATCAATGGTTTAAATGGCTCATTTAAACGAAAGCGCGGATAAACCATTGGCGGCTTATTCCAACGCGCTAAAACATCCTGAACAATTGTTTTGGTGTCTCTTTGTGTGTTGGCTGCAACCAAATGGACACATTTTAATAAGTGATCGGCCACAATGGCCCAATCATATAAACCAAGATTCATCAAGGGCATGTCATTGAAAGGATGTGGCGTTGAATGCATCCCTGCAAGGACTGCGCCTAAATCATAAGCAATCGTTCCAATGGCACCGCCTTGAAATGGTAAATCACAACCACTAGAGGCAGTGGGTAAACGCTGCATCAATTGGTTAAAGGCCGTGGCAACATCAGGTGCGTTACGGAGAATTTTAAGGGTGTCATAGGGGCAGGCTGTGATGATATCATAACGCCCCCGTTCTTTATCAGCGCTTTCAAGCAGTACAAAACCCTCTAAATCACTGAGCGATTGGTAGCGCGGGAGTAAATCGTCTGTATATTGTAAAGGGAAAAGGGTTAAAGGATTCAAGTTTCACTACCTTATAAGATCAAGATTAGAGGCTCTTGAACAATTAAATACAAAATTAGGATAAAGTATTGCATTAACTAAACAGTAAGGTCAATTGCTCGACGGGTGGACTTTGGCACTAGTTTTTAGGTTGTTCTGGTTTTTACAAAAAAATATGAGTATTCTATTCCATTGTGTTGCTCCAAGGAGAAGAAGACGTGTCAACAATTGTTGCCCGCTTTGAAATACCCTATATTCAATTATTGAATCAACAGGGCGAGCTTTGTGGCCCTCTGCCCTCTTTTGCAGAGGATAAAGCTGTGCTGCTTGATTTATATAGCACCATGGTTCGAACTCGACTATTTGATAAAAAAGCCATCGCGCTTCAACGCACTGGAAAAATGGGGACTTATGCACCCATTAATGGACAAGAGGCGATATCCACAGCCATTGGACATGCTTTACGGGCCGATGATGTTTTTATCCCCTATTACCGTGATTATGCGGCACAGTTTCAGCGTGGCGTTAAAATGTCTGAGATTCTTAGCTATTGGGGTGGCGATGAAAGAGGGAGTCAATTTGCTTCTGGATCTTCTGATTTACCCATTTGCGTGCCGATAGCCTCGCAATGTCTTCATGCGGCGGGAGTTGCTTTTTCATTTAATTATCGCAAAGAAGCACGTGTGGCCGTTGTATGCCTTGGGGATGGCGGAACATCTGAAGGGGATTTTTATGAGGCCATGAATGTTGCAGGGGTTTGGAATTTACCCCTTGTCTTTGTCGTCAATAACAACCAATGGGCTATTTCTGTTAATATCAATCAACAAACGGCCACTAAAACCATCGCACAAAAAGCAATCGCCGCAGGATTTGAGGGCATTCAAGTCGATGGCAATGATCTATTGGCGACACGAGAAGTCATAGGGAATGCCATTGAAAAAGCCCGCCGTGGTGAAGGACCTACCTTAATTGAGGCCCTTTGCTATCGACTCTGTGATCATACCACCGCTGATGATGCAACCCGTTATCAACCTAAAATAGAAGTTGATGCGGCAACAAAAGAAGAACCCATTCAGCGCTTTAAACGCTTTTTAGAAGCAAAAAAAATATGGAATGAAACAGAAGAAACTGCCCTGATAAACCAAAGCACGGCTGAGGTAGAGGCGGCTGTTGAAGAATATCTAAACCGCCCACAGCAAGCGCTCACGAGCATTTTTGATAACCATTTTGAAACCCTGCCCGACTATTTGGTTTTGCAAAAAGCCATCGCCTTGGAGGATGCTACACGTGGCTGATATTACTTTAGTAGAAGCAGTAACCCAGGCGCTCGCCTATGAATTAGCAGCTGATGATAATGTGCTCGTTTTCGGTGAAGATGTGGGTAAAAATGGTGGCGTGTTTCGTGCAACCGCGGGCCTACAAGCGCGTTTTGGTGAGCACCGCGTATTTGACTCACCCTTGGCTGAATCAATGATTGCAGGGCTTGCCGTGGGCATGTCTGTGCAGGGCTTAAAACCAGTGGCTGAATTTCAGTTCATGGGGTTTATCTATCCTGCCATGAATCAAATCATTTCCCATGCGGCCCGCATGCGAAACCGAACGCGTGGGCGATTACACTGTCCCTTGGTGTTTCGTGCACCCTTTGGTGGCGGTATTCGCGCCCCTGAACATCATTCAGAAAGCACCGAAGCGCTTTTTGCCCATATACCCGGATTGCAAGTGGTTATTCCCTCTTCACCAAAGCGTGCCTATGGCTTATTACTAGCCGCTATTCGAAACCCTGATCCAGTTATTTTTTTAGAGCCCAAACGCATTTATCGCCTGGTTAAACAACCTGTGCCAGATGATGGGATAGCCCTTCCGCTGGGTCAATGCTTTACTTTGCAGGAAGGCAATGATGTCACCTTGGTGAGTTGGGGGGCGAGTTTGCATGAAACCTTACAAGCAGCCAAGCAATTAGGGGATGAGGGTGTATCCTGTGAGGTGATTGATGTGGCAACCATTAAACCTTTGGACATTGAAACCATTCTGACCTCGGTTGAAGCAACAGGGCGTTGCGTTATTATTCACGAAGCTGCAAAAACTTGCGGCGTGGGTGCTGAAATTTCAGCACAAATCATGGAAAATTGTCTGTCTGATTTACATGCCCCGGTTCAACGCATCACGGGTTATGATATCGTTATGCCTTATTTTCAATTGGAAAAACACTATCTACCCAGTGTGGCGCGTATTAAAGAATGTGTGATGAGCATTATGGAGTAATAATGAATATATTTAATTTACCTGATTTAGGCGAAGGCTTACCAGATGCTGAAATTCATGAGTGGTTTGTCAAAGAAGGCGACTCAGTTAAAGTAGATCAACCCATGCTGTCCATGGAAACAGCCAAAGCGGTGGTTGATGTTCCCTGCCCCCAAAATGGCATCATTGTAAAATTATTTGGACAACCCGGGGATATCATCAAAACAGGTGATCCCTTGGTGGGCTTTGAGGCAGAAATTGGCTTGCGCATCGATAAAGGAACCGTTGTGGGTACGCTTGAAGAAAGTAATGACGTCAGTGAAGACCATTTTACAGTGGGATCGGGTGCTAACCGACATCGTGTGAAGGCAACCCCTGCGGTAAAACTTCTTGCAAAAAAATTAGGCATCGACCTCAGCACATTGGTGGGTTCAGGTTTACATCAGATGATCACGCGT
>CANJHO010000082.1 GCA_947474165.1 Legionellaceae bacterium | reverse complement strand
ATTCCGCAGTAAACAGGGTAATTATGACAATTTGTTTGTAACCAACAAAATATGATCATTTATAAGTCGATAAATGACGATCAATTGATTTTATCTATGATCTATTTGTCTCATAAAAAATAAATAATTAAGTTACTGCGGAATGCGGGCTTAATAGGAGGGAGAACAGTTGGAACATTAAAACTTGAAATCAAGGATGGCACACTTTACATCCAAATGGTTGCAAATCTAGCCAGAGACACTGTTCAGAAAGTTGGCACTGCTTTATTAGAAACCGTATTTCAAGTATCCAATTTGTTAGGATTTGGCGGTTATTTCGAGCTAATTGCTACCAGTGATTCTTATGGATTTTATAAAAAAACTAATTTCTCCCTAGAAAAGCCAAGACTTGCCCTGCATTTATCTCCGTTTCATCCCGATTGTTATGCTTGGTTAAAGAACCAATTAAAATTACAACCAGGTAATGAGCTTAAAATGTTTAAATCCATTGGTATTGAAATTGAGAATGCATCAAAGGAAGGCTATATTCAGAACAATTTAAATGAATTAAGAAAGCTTTGTAAAAGCCCTTTATTTGGAAATTTCTTAAATAAACTAATCGAATATACCCCCCCTCTTTTAAGTGCTGAATCTTATGATAAGGTCTGTATTTTATTCGAAAAGCTAACAGAAACCCCCACTGAATCAATTGATGCAGCCTTGCTTGAGGAATTATTTTTACAACTTTCAGCAGACAAGGATTCTCTGATCAGTAGCGTCGCTGTACCTGACGACTATAACTTCCAGAGCTTATCCATGTTTCTCGGACCAAAGGCTGTATTAGCATACGAAAAACGTTATGGGCTCATGGAGCCTATAGGGTCTGCTGGTTATACCTCAGACTTAGATAAAGGCCCAATACCCTAAATCAATAAACCATTCGACGATGATCTTTTAAAAAGAAAGCAGCGATGGTCACCAAGAGCAATGATATGGGTAGAATCGACAATGCGATTTGATAATCAATCACCGTGTAAATATGCTCCCCATTCACGAGACCGCTATCCCCAAACACATCCAACAATTTGCCCACAAGGGGTTGGAAAATAACGCCCCCCAAGGTAACAATCATATTGGTCGCAGCAAAGACCGTGCCTGATAATTGCGCGCCACTGTTTTCTTTGGCCATAATAAAAACAATTAATTCCGTCCCGCTAAAGAGACCATATAAAAATAACAGGGTGTACAGTGTGGTATGCGATAAACCAGGACAATATAAAATGATGCAGATACAAACAAAGGAGGCTATCGCGCCCAATACCAAAGGTAACACACGACGACCACTCAAATCCGAAAGATAGCCCGCGATGGGCGCGCCAACAGCCCAACCCAAAAACA
This sequence comes from Legionellaceae bacterium, assembly GCA_947474165.1. GTDB lineage: Bacteria > Pseudomonadota > Gammaproteobacteria > Legionellales > Legionellaceae > CANJHO01. The sequence goes on along the minus strand of CANJHO010000082.1, from coordinate 12,234 downwards.
TACAGGATATGGCTTGTGCTGCCTCTACTTTTGTCAAATTATGGGCCTGCTCTAGGTATGTCTTGCCCCATAATTCACCGAATACAGAGAGCGATGTATAAAGACAGGCCCCTACAAACCCTATCAACCAAACTTGGGGTGAAACCAACACCTTCATCACATTCTGAAAGAATGCAGGCAATGGCTGCATTTTCAATTGATGACCACCAGGCCCATCGCGAACCAAAAGAAAAATCAATACCGTGAGGATCACACCGATAATCACCATCATCATTAAAACGTACGATAGTCCCAGAGAGCCCGCCAGTTCAGTGATTTTTACTTCACCATAAACGAGTCCCAACATGCCCATGGTTGTAATGAGCCCTGCAACCAATGAAAAAAACCGTGGAGGTAACCACTGCAATGCCAGGGTTAAAACCCCAACGAAGGCAAAAGAAGAACCAAAACCCACTAAAAACCGACCACTGCCTGCAATCATCAAGGAGGATGAATAAGAAAACATCAATGATCCCAGGGTACAACATAAGCAAGCAAAAGATAAAAGACGCCGCGGCCCGTAGCGATCCATCAACATCCCTACTGGCATTTGCATCGGTGAGTAAGCAAAATAATAGAACGCTGATAATTGTCCAAATGAGGAAGCAGAGATATGCCCAAAAGCGGCACTTAGTTCACTTTGTAATGCGCCTGGAATAATCCTTAATACAAACTCATAGCAGTAAAATAAAGCACCAATGGTGCAAACAAGGGAACCAAATAGAATTTGGTTCCGCATGGTTCTTGCATCACTATTTAAAATGTTTTGCTGGGGCATGGGCATGGGTTTCCCTTAAAAAGAATGTTAATATAACAGCAATGACAATGCCCAAAGGAATAATTGACAAAGCAAACTGATAATCAGCGGCCGTATACAGTTGTGAAATTTTTTCAACAGGAAGTTTATGCAACGAGGCAGAGGCAATCGCATCACGACTAATTAAGCTCCAATCCAGCAATCGGCCAACCAAGGGTTGTAAAAACATAGCGCCCAACATCACTATCATATTGGTTAACGCAATCGCCGTACCCGCAGCCTCATTAGGACTGACCTCACGGCCCACCGCAAAGACAATCGATTGAACACTGTATAACAAACCCAATATAAACATGAGAATGCCTATTTGTCTTACGTTCAATCCCGGTGCATATAATATAAGCATCATGACAATGGCAGCGCCCGCCGCACCAACTAGCATGGGCAATTTACGACGTTTCAACTTATCCGAAATGTACCCCATTGTAGGAGCACCAATCGTAAAACCTAAAAATAATATAGAGTTACAAAGTCTTGCATCCGAATCAATCAATCCATGGGCATGATGTAGGTAAGGGATCCCCCAAAGTTCTGCAAAAACAGTCGTGGGTAAATACACTAAACACCCATAAACCCCATTGATCCAAAATTGTTTGTTTCGAACAATAATCAATAAATCAGCGATGCTTTTTCTAAAACTATTGATGCTGCCACTGTCTTGATGGCCTCGCTTGTGATCCCGTATACCGAACCATAATACGGCAATTAATCCAATACCGAAAATCGCTGTAAGGTTGACCGTTTGCTGCCAACCCATCAAATTCACCATATGCCCTAGCAAATTATCACCAATCATGGCCCCAATGGTCCCAAGGGCTGCCGCCATTCCTGCAACCATTCCCAACTTATCTTCAGGCAGCCAAATCGTAGCAAGCTTTAATACCCCAACAAAGGCAAAAGCCGAGCCTAAGCCGACTAAAAATCGACCTGCGGCAGCAATACCAAATAAAAAGGTATCAGCAAACATGAAGGTACCGACAACACAGATAAGGCACGCAATACAAAGTAACCGTCTAGGGCCATAACGATCCATTAAAACACCCACCGGCAATTGCATGGGCACATAAGCATAATGATAATACGCTGATAATATGCCAAAACCTGTGGCTGATAGATTAAAGTGTTCGCGTAGTGAACTCTCCATTACGCTGGGCGAAATGCGTAAAAAATACTCGTAGGCGTAAAAAACGGCACCAAGAGCACAAATCATCCAAGCACCCAACATATAACTTTTATTCTTTTTAGTAGGCAAGGCAAACTCCTTAACGTAGTGAGTTAAGCATGATTTTTAGGTCCTGAAAATAATTCAACCATCTTGGTCAAAACAAGCCAGTTTTATGTGCTTTGGTCCTCACATACTAATGTATGCGCAACAAATAAACCCAAAAACAAACCCATTAGCGAATTGTCAACAGATCCTAGTACGAAATTCTATATTATTGGAGCTTGGACAAAGCCACATGCAAAAATACGCCTGTGGTTTTGTCCAAATAATCTATTCCTGATTTAATCGAGAGATTAAGAAAAAACAGATCTTCTCAAGCTGCCAATTAAATACAATGTAATACCTAAAAATGATGCTAAAGGACGAATCTAGCCTCCCAAAGCACCCACCCGACTCACCCCACTTGCAACGGCCGCATTTGCGACAGCGAGTGGCACCCGCTCACGCAAACGAGGATCAATCGGTTTGGGGAGAATATAGTGTGGACCGAACTCCCAATTATCAACCCCTGGATAATTGTCTTTTACCGCTTGTGGAACAGGCTCATGAACAAGCTGACGAATGGCATCAACGGCCGCCATCTGCATGGCCTGATTAATACAGGTTGCACGAACATCCAGTGCACCCCTAAAAATATAAGGAAAACACAAGACATTATTAACCTGATTGGGATAGTCACTGCGACCGGTGGCAATAATTAAATCATCACGACAGCGCAATGCAAACTCGGGTCTGATTTCAGGATTGGGATTTGATAAGGCAAAAATAATAGGTTTGGGTGCCATGCGTTTTAATAAAACAGCATCCAGCAGATCAGGCTTGGCTACACCAATAAAAACATCCGCATCCAGCAAAGCATCTGCAAGCGTTCTGCAGTCTGTTGTGCGTGCAAATGCAAATTTATAAGCATTTAAATCCTCTCGACCGGCATGAATAACGCCCTTGGAATCGAGTAAAAGCATGTTTTTTTTATCAGCGCCCAAAGCAACCAACAAACGCATCGAAGCAATGCCTGCAGCACCGGCCCCAATACAAACAATGCGCGCTTCAGATAATTTTTTCTCTTGTAACTCCAGTGCATTGAGGAGTCCTGCGGCAATCACAATAGCTGTTCCATGTTGATCATCATGAAACACAGGGATCTTCAACTGCTCAATGAGCGCTTGTTCTATTTCAAAACACTCAGGGGCTTTAATGTCTTCAAGATTAATGCCACCAAACGTTGGGGCAACACTTTTTGCTGTTGCAATAAATGCTTGGGGATCATTGGCATCCACTTCGAGATCAAACACATCAATGTCAGCAAACTGTTTAAACAAAACCGCTTTGCCTTCCATTACCGGCTTACTGGCCAAAGGACCCACATCACCCAAACCAAGGACAGCCGTACCATTGGTCATCACAGCAATCAGGTTGCCCTTGGCCGTATAACGATAAGCATCCTCTGGGTTTTCAGCAATAGCAAGCACAGGCTCAGCCACACCGGGCGTGTACGCCAATGATAAATCATCTTGGGAATGAGTGGGCTTGGTCACATGAACCGCAAGTTTCCCTGGGGTAGGAAATTCGTGATAATTCAATGCGCGTTGTTTTAAATCTTCATCCAAAGTGCATACCCTCTGTTAAAAAAGCCCGGAAAAATCATATAGAAAAAAATGAACGATGAAAAGCTATTTTGAAAATAAAAGGCGCAAATTCACAGCGCCTTTTATTTTATTATACTGCGCGCAGTACAAGCTAGGATTTAGGCATCAGGCGCTGTTGTAGCACGCGATTTATAACGATCACGGAATTTTTGAACCCGACCGCCTGTATCGACTAATTTTTGTTTGCCGGTATAAAAAGGATGACATTCTGCACAAACTTCAATGCTCAAATCATTGCACAAAGTGGATCGTGTTTCAAATACATGACCACAACTACAAGTCACGTTGATGGTTTTATAATCTGGATGGATCGAAGCTTTCATAATACGACTCTCTATAATTGCGTAACGAACATCGCCACCTGATCACAGCCAGGCACCATGCTCTCTATAACCCTAAAAGACGCGAAACAATAGCAGAAATGATTTCTTAAATCAAATTTAATACCCATTTAATACCAAAATAACCGCGCTTCTCAAGAAAGACAGACCTTATCATCTAATGTCACCCATACAGGGGCATGATCAGAGGGCCGTTCATGACGTCTTGGTTCTATATCAATCCGACTCTCCAAACAGTGGCGATTCAATGCATCACTCAGTAAAATATGATCGATTCGTAATCCTCGGTTTCGTCTAAAAGCGGCGGCTCGATAATCCCACCAGCTGTAAGCTTCAGCGGCCTGAGGAAAATTACGAAAGCTGTCATTTAAGCCCAAAGCCATCAAACCTGCAAAAGCTTCCCGCTCTTTTGGGCTAACCAATACCGCATCTTTCCATGCGATAGGATCATGCACATCCCTATCCTCTGGTGCAATATTAAAATCACCCACTACGGCTAATAACGGATATTCCTTTAATTGTTGTTGAATAAAAGCACTCACTTCGACCAACCACCGTAACTTGTACTCATATTTATCAGTACCAACAGCAGCCCCATTAGGAACATAAAGATTGATAACCCGAATACCCTGAATGGTAGTGGCTAAAATACGACGCTGTGGATCATCAAACCCTGGCAAATCAGTCACCGTTGATTCAATCGGATATTTACTAATCATAGCCACCCCGTTATAGGTTTTTTGGCCTGAAAAAACGACATGATATCCGCTGTCTTCAAAAACTTGTGCTGGAAATAGCGCATCGATTACTTTTGTTTCTTGCAGTGCAAGAATATCAACCTGAGTGGTATCGAGCCATGCCAGCACTTGTTCCAGTCGAACTTTCAATGAATTCACATTCCAACTTGCGAGTTTAAGCACACCAATCCCCTTCGTATTCAACCAACACGGGCGCATGATCTGAAAAGCGCTGCTCACGATAGATATCAACGGCTGTCACATCTTTAGCCAATCCTGGGGTTATAATTTGGTAATCAATCCGCCAACCGACGTTTTTCTCCCAAGCCTGCCCCCGATTAGACCACCAGGTATACTGCGATTCAGACTGATTTTTTAAGCGAAAGGCATCCACAAACCCCATGGGTCCAAACACCTCGTCAAGCCAGGCACGCTCTTCTGGTAAAAACCCTGAGTTTTTCTGATTACCTCGCCAATTTTTAATGTCTATATTTTTATGGGCAATATTATAATCACCACAAATAATGAGCTCACGTCCTTCCGATTTAAGGGCTGTCATGTGCGCTGCAAAGCGGGCTAAAAAATCATATTTAACATCCTGCCGACCCTCACCACTCGTGCCAGAAGGCAAATAAAGTGACACCACGCTCAGCTTAGGATAATCAAATTGAAGATAACGACCTTCGTCATCACACGTGCCAAATCCTAAACTCTTCTGCACCCGTTGCGGCTTTTGACGGGCATAAATAGCAACCCCGCTATACCCTTTTTTGATAGCCTCCACATATTCACAATGAAACGCACTGGGAAAATATTGTGGATCAGGCCTTAGTTGCGCTATTTGTGCGCGCGTTTCTTGTAGGCAAACAAAATCAGCTTCTTGCCTCTCTAACCATTCAAAAAAGCCTTTGCGTGCAGCGGAACGAATCCCATTCGCATTAATGCTGATTACTTTCATGGTTTCTCTCTATTTTTTTAATGCCATTCGTCCTAGGCGCGCGCCTAAATGTTTAGCCAAAGTAATTTCATCAGGACTTAAAGTCACGTCATTGCTCACGCCCGAAACATGGGTCACACCATAAGGCGACCCACCCGTCTGCGTTGTATTCAATGCAGGCTCCGTATAAGGAACACCCACGATAACCATCCCGTGATGTAATAAAGGCAACATCATGCTGATTAACGTGGTTTCTTGCCCCCCATGCATTGAGGCTGATGAGGAAAACACACAGGCGGGTTTATCTACCAAAGCCCCTTGAAGCCACAAAGATGAGGATGTATCAAGAAAATATTTCATGGGGGCCGCCATGTTACCAAAACGCGTAGGACTCCCTAAAGCAAGCCCTGCACAATCTCGTAAATCATCTAAGGTGGCATAGGGTGCCCCTTCATCAGGAATCGATTGACTGACAGCCTCACACGTGGTGGACACAGGCGGTACTGTTCTGATGCGCGCTTCAATCCCATCAACATGGGCAACCCCTCGTGCAATGTATTGCGCCAGTTGTTTTACTGCACCAGTCCGTGAATAATAAAGAACTAATATATAAGGTGTTGTCATCAATTCACTCCGTTAAAGTTGGGATCTGTCAAGAAACAATAGTTTATGCCATAGTATAAAAAACATTTGGTAATCAGCCCATGAACTTCCCGCGAAAGTTAACTGAGAAACTAATAGAAGGCAAACGGTTTTTTTATTTTGTCATACGGCACTTCATTGATGACGACTGCCCCTACCGAGCATCAGCCTTGGCGTTTACCACATTATTAGCCATTGTCCCCCTGATGTCTGTTAGTTTTGCTATTTTATCCACCTTTCCTGTCTTCCAAAACCTTGCAGGCCCGGTGCGCGATTTCATTTTTGCAAATTTTGTACCCACCACAGGAAAAATCATTCAAAATTATTTACAAGTTTTTGCAGCCCAAGTCTCCAAACTCTCTGTGATTGGGGTGTTTTTTTTATTTATCGTCGCCTTGTTGGTGATGTATACCATTGAAAGCGCGATGAATAAAATTTGGAAAGTCCGTTCATCACGGCATGGGATCCCTGCGTTTTTACTGTATTGGGCAATTGTCTCCTTGGCACCTTTTTTATTGGGCATTAGTCTTGCGTTCAGCTCCTATTTTCTTTCAATTCCCTTCATTGCAACCCATGATACGCCCCTGTTATTAAGCTACTTACCGTTTTTATTCTCGCTCCTTGGTTTTACCTTTCTTTATGTCATTGTACCCAATTGCCCCGTCCGCTTGTTACATGGCTTTTATGGAGGACTGGTTGCAGCCCTTCTCTTTGAATCAGCAAAACTAGCATTTGCCTATTATGTATCTCACTATAATACCTATCAATTATTATACGGCGCCTTCGCCTCCGTTCCGATTTTTTTTGTATGGATTTATTGGGTATGGTTCATCACCCTGCTAGGCGCTGAAATCTGTTACGCGTTTTCAGTCCATCACCAACGGCGCATTGGCACCCCTTTAGACGGATTTTCCCATGCGATATTGTGGTTATATCAGCTAAGATTGGCGCAAATTGAGGGGAAAGGCTTAACCTTGGCGGAATTAATTGATGCCAGTTTGCAAGCTTATGCCATTGATGTGGGTGAAATGCTCAATCAGCTGATTAAACTCAAACTGATTCAACTCACCAACGACGATCATTACCTATTGAGTCGAGATTTAAGCCAGTTAACATTATATGATCTGGCACAATTAGTACCTTATCGCTTAACGAATGATGATGAATTAACCCATCAAGACCCACCACTCACCAAAAAATGGCAAGCCTTGGTCCAAAAAGCAGATAAAGCGCTTCAGCAAACGTTGATGGTCAGTTTAGAAGCGCTATTTCGAGAAGATGATCTGCCTAAATTATAAAATATAACGCGTCAAATCTTCATCGGCAACCAGCTCGCCCAAATGTTTTTGCACATAGTCTGCATCAATCACAACCGCCTCACCGGCTTTGTCTGTTGCTTCAAAGGACACGACTTCCAAGAGGCGCTCCATGACAGTATACAAACGACGGGCACCAATATTTTCTGTGCTTTCATTGACTTGCCATGCCACTTCTGCGATGCGACGAATGCCTGTTTCAGCATAACTAAGCTCTAGACCTTCGGTTGCCATCAAGGCAATGTATTGCTCAGTTAAGGAGGCATGAGGCTCTGTCAATATACGCACAAAATCATCCACGCTTAAAGCTGACAGCTCAACCCGGATAGGCAATCGACCTTGCAATTCAGCAATGAGATCGGAAGGTTTGGCCACATGAAATGCACCCGAAGCAATGAATAAAATATGATCGGATTTAATCATGCCATATTTCGTTGATACCGTTGTGCCTTCCACCAAAGGCAGCAAATCACGCTGGACCCCTTCACGTGAAACATCACCCCCTTGTTCAGAGCGTTTGGCTACCTTATCAATTTCATCAATGAACACTATCCCATTTTGTTCAACGTTTTCTATTGCACGTGTTTTAATATCCTCTTCATTAATCAATTTCGCCGCTTCTTCTTCACACAACAACTTCATGGCTTTATGAACAGGCAGTTTACGTGTTTTGGTGCGATTTGTGCCCACTTGTTGAAACATGGCCTGCAATTGATTGGTCATTTCTTCCATGCCAGGGGGCGCCATGATTTCAACGCCCACCGGGGAAACAGAGAGTTCTAACTCTATTTCTGTATCGTCCAGTTGGCCCTCTCGCAATTGTTTTCGAAACACTTGCCGGGTAGACGAATCTTTTGCATCAGGGGTTACATTGCCTCTTGCTGGCGGCAACAACACATCGAGGATGCGGTTTTCTGCTGCATCTTCAGCAGCGCTTTTGACTTTTTTCATGGCCAGTTCTCGCGCTTGTTTGATAGCCATATCCGCCAAATCACGAATAATTGAATCAACATCACGCCCCACATAGCCTATTTCTGTAAATTTAGTGGCTTCCACCTTAATAAACGGCGCGCCTGCCAATTTAGCCAAACGCCTAGCAATTTCAGTTTTTCCGACACCGGTGGGCCCAATCATTAAAATATTTTTAGGCATGATCTCATTGCGCAACGCGCTGTCTTCAATCTGCATCCGCCGCCAACGGTTACGAAGGGCAATCGCCACCGCCCGTTTCGCACTATCTTGGCCAATAATATGTTGATTGAGTTCCTCAACAATTTCACGAGGGGTCATTACGTTCATTATGGTATTAGTCACAGTCGCAATCCAATTCTTCTATCGTTAAGTTGTGGTTGGTATAAATACAAATATCACCCGCGATCGTCAATGCTTTTTTTACAATCTCGGCGGCTGATAAGCTTGTGTTTTCCAATAAGGCACGAGCCGCGGCTTGCGCAAAAGGCCCCCCTGAGCCAATGGCCATTAAACTATCTTCAGGATCAATCACATCCCCATTCCCTGTAATAATCAACGAGGACTTGCTATCAGCGACCGCGAGCAACGCTTCCAAACGACGCAACACTTTATCTGTGCGCCAATCTTTAGCCATTTCAACCGCCGCTCGGACTAAATGTCCTTGATGCATTTCCAATTTACTCTCAAAGCGCTCAAACAAAGTAAACGCATCCGCCGTCCCCCCAGCAAACCCTGCAATGACCTTGTCTTTATATAAGCGCCTCACTTTACGGGCATTGCCTTTCATGACGGTATTACCAAGCGTCACCTGGCCATCCCCCCCAATCGCTACTTTATTACCCCGCCTGACCGATAAAATCGTCGTACCGCGATATTGCTCCAAAATAGACCTCGAATATTTTAAAACTTATTAGATGGGGATGATAACTAAAATATCAATGGGGACAATTGAAGAAATGAATAGGAGTTTAAAATGAAACGACAGGATACCTGCATACGACCCAACACAAATGCGCCGTATTTAAACAAAAAGACCATATATATTCTATACAGAATCTCTCCATCCAAAACACCTCACGTTTGAGTGGGGATGGCGCGTAACTCCCCAGGTTGTGGATAAATTTGTTTTTTATTCTATCAAACTGCATATACGTCATCCTGAACGCAGTGAAGGATCTCCTGAGTATGGCTCGGATAGGGTCAATTTGAGATCCTTCGCTACGCTCAGGATGACGTACCTGGGGAGTTACGATGGCGCTCTAATAACCCATTAACTTGCACTCTGAGTATTTTAAATAAAAAGAGATCTGTATTTGATATATCATTCGCCAGATCCTATATTTAATACTATATACATAAAAAAAAATCTATTTGGTCAATTTTGTGGTCACGCTATCCTAGCAATAAAGACCATCAACTAATTAATTGGAGCGGCATCATGGCACAGGAAAGGGAGGAACAAATAACATTGCTGCGCAAACAATTTAATCTTTTGAATAAAGAACTGAATGCAGCTGTAATGGATTATAACAAAATGGGCCATAGTGACGCGCGCTTAACAACGTTAAAAGAAAAAAAGCAGATGATTGATAGCACCCTTGATGAGGCTAAAGGTTTGGAAACGCCTGAAAGCCCTATTATACAACCAATCGCTATAGCTTTTTCTAACTACGTGAAAGGAGAAGCGGACAAAATAATAAGAGAAGCCTCACCTAGCATTCAACCCAATTTGCCAGTTGCGGGGTCTCCAGCCTCTGCAAATATGAGACCTGAGCAAGAGCCCAGCACAGGAGATAAGATTCAAGCAAGAGCCAACGAATTCATAGCAAATAGCCAGGCGCCAGCCTCTGCAAATCCAGAACCCAGCTACGAGGAGCTTGAGATAGCTTATGAAAACTTAAAGACGTTAACGACCCCCCAAGTTTTTACAAATGATGAACTACTTCCTAGAATAGAATTCTTAAGATTTCAATTAGATAAAATTAAGACATTAGAAACGGCACTCGGATTGAAAAACCAATTGAAACCAGAGGAAATGAGGTTAAACCGAATAATGCCTGAAGAAAATCCACAAGATAATATTATACCCTTGAATTTAGCATTGACAGTCGCCTATGATAAATTTAACTCATCAACGTATAATCAAACCAATATGATAGCGCTGAAACAAAGCGCTGAGGCACTTAGAACGGAGCTGACTAAGGTAGACGGTAATATAGAAGATAATCAATTGGCTCACGATGAGCTAAAAAAGTGTGACCGTGTGATCAATCAGCCTGAAAATATTGTGCGCTCGATAATCAATGAGACAAACCCCATCACTGACGCTGAGCATTTAAAGCGACAAGAATCGTTAACGAAGGCTGTAAATCAACTTAGAACAGAGGGGACCATCAAACAAATTTTGAGCGACCGGGAGATCACGAAGATAAGTGACTTCGCACTTAAAGCTCAAGCTATCAATAAGTCTAAAGCCCAAACACCTCCTTCAACATCTACCCCTATAGTACAAGCACCCCAGCCCGATAATTGGAAGAATCCTCGACAGAGTGCCAGCTTACCCAAGAAAACATTAACACCAGACGAGATTGCGGCACTTGGAAGCGCTTTACAAGCAAACGCTAAAACAGTACCAAATCGGCCACAACCACAACAAGGAATGCCCTCAAACAATAATATAACAGCGCCAACTGAAAAAGCATCGATAGGCAATCGCTTCACAAAGGCCTTCGATAAGTTTACTAATTTTGTAAAAAATACAGTTAGTAATATGTGGCAAAAACTTAAGGGTCTGGGAGGTCCGAGTGCCGCTGAAAAAAAGATACAAGAAGGATGGGGCCCTCGACCAGGAGAAACTAACAAGGATCATGATGAAGCAGAAATAGATTTAAGAAATGAGATGAAAAAGGAGACAGCTAGAAAGGCTTCAGCTTCTTCAGGTTCTTCATCTATACCCGTTAGTCATGATGTAGATCCTCTAAGTAACGAGTATACCGATACGGGTGTGGTTACTAAGACCAAACCTCCCCCATTGGTGCACGCAATGGGACCAATGGGAAATATCGACACTCGACCATCAACAAGCGACCTGGACAAATTGGTTCCACCATCTCAAGATCCATCTCCTTCTCCTGATTTAACCAACGAAGAGGAGCCCCCTACCCCACCCGCTGCCCAAAACTAATTGGTCGCTGATGCAAAACTGATTTTTCCTCTTAGTTCGACGTACACAGCACGTCAGAACGCAATGAAAACTAATGATGCGCCAACGACTCATTGTCATTCTTAATTAAAGCCAATGACGAGGGGCAATGCGCTAAAAATAAAACAAGCACATCAGGCACGGATAGATAACTTAATGCTCAAAAAGATACTAACTTGATCTATCTTATTTTTAATACTACAATTCATATCATAGGTTGTTATGATTTATCCCGCATTCCGCAGTAACTTAATTATTTATTTTTTATGAGACAAATAGATCATAGATAAAATCAATTGATCGTCATTTATCGACTTATAAATGATCATATTTTGTTGGTTACAAACAAATTGTCATAAT
>CANJHO010000081.1 GCA_947474165.1 Legionellaceae bacterium | reverse complement strand
TTTAAATTCCGTCATTGCGAGTGAAACGAAGCAACCCAGAGGTTCGAAGAGAGCGATTTCATGTCTTATAGTTACTCACTTTGAACTCCTGGGTTGCTTCGTTTCACTCGCAATGACGGAATTGCAAAAAATGGCTAAAGTCGAGATTATAACATATTGTTTTTTTATGGAAATATTTAATATAAACGAGGCACCTGTGCCTCATCATGCATCAAATTCAGATTGGGTAAGGCTTCCGCAGCTTTGCTTGACCCAAAAAGCCCTTGTTGCCGATAACCTATGCCCTTGATAATCGGCGCTTGAGAGACGGCTTCGCGAAGCCTTGCTTCCGGCTGGGGAGGCATTTCTGTCACCACCCTCACTTGGATGGGCTCCAAAGGGGGCTCAATGATAAGCAGTATTTCTCGTGGGTTATTTAGCGTGCTCCGATTGGGTAAGAGTTTATTGATACCCCACCCCAGCAATACCAAGCTGGTTAAGGCACCTACCATAGAAAAATAAAAAACATTAAACAGAATGAGAATGACTAAAGCACTAAAAACCATGCTGTATTTAAACCAATCGGTTTTTTTTGCATCAATGACAGGCAGGGCTGTGGGGATAATGGGTGTGTTAACAGCTAAGCGGTCTAATCCTGCTTTCAATTTAAAGTCAGTAAGATCAAAATTATCCCTCAATCGAAGGATAGATAACTTGATATGCTCAGCTATCCGCTCATGGTTTGTTTGATACGATCTCAATTCAATCAAGGCCGGTCTTATCTCCTCAGGAACGGCATCGACAGCTTGATTCAACCAATGGAGCAATTCAGCAAACGTACTTTGTTCAGGCAGTTGCTTTATAAAATCAAAAAACCTAGGATGCGAGATGACCTTCACGAAGCCTAGAAAATCACGGAAAGATACATCTCGAAACGCTGCAATAAAATCAGGGTGTAATTCTAAAATCCGAGGCAAGACGTGTTTAAATTCAGTCTTTTCCACGCGCTTTTTAAATGCTTCAAACTGACTGCCCCGTTGAAAAAGGTAAAGCGCTGTTTCAACCGTCAAAAATTCCCTAAAAGGACGATGCTGATAAGGCTCAATCACCTTCAGAAGGGTTGGGATTGTTTCTAAATAAGGGATTAGATGTTTTTGATTGCTCGACTCTAATAAAAGTGAAGCTATTTTCAAAAACGCTCTATTATTCAACAGTGGGGAGATGCTATCACATAGAAAACCCAGGGTCATCTCTCGCTGATTTGGCAAAGATGACAGCGCTATCAGGGCCTGACTCAAATCGGTTGTAATATCAGCTATCCCTGATAAAATTTCCAATGATGACACCCCGCTGCCACGCATCCATGATTTTATCCAGGGACTTATCGCTGGAATTAAAATACGATTAACAATAAACGGAATAGGCCCCGCCGCCACGATAGAACCCACGGTCATTGCCGTACTGATGGCATTCAACCAATAAGTAATACTTGAGATATCAACCTTCGGCAAAGTGATCTCATCCCATTGTTTAGCCTCAACCTGCTCGTGTGTTAACTTAAAATAATCACTTAAAAAACGTTGGATTTTCTTTATAGGGATCAAATGGCCAAGGAGTGGAATGGCGCGAAAGCCTTCGGTGAAAACCATCAGTTGTTTTTCTATTTCAGTCAGGGCGTTATGCATTGTTTCAATATCGAGTATCTTTTCCTGCCCTAAATAATTAACCAGCGCATGACGAAAACTACACGTTTCATTAAAGTAACCGTCAAAATGCTTCAGCAATTGATCGACTTTCTCAAAGTTGAGCTGCATTTGCTGATGACCTGCGTATTTCCACCCCGTGGACAACAAAGCACTCATGATCTCCACTTGACTCAATTTGACCGCATCAAGCGATCGCAATGGGGCTAAATTTTCCAAAGGAATTAAGGGCTCTATAATATGAATCGTTTGAAATCGCCCTTCTGGGATCCAACGATTTAAAGCAGCCTGATAATCCTCAATGCAGCCGGCAATCAATGCATCAGTAGACGCTGCATCATGATGACGTTCAGCCCCTAAATTAAAATCACGTAAATCAGTAAGAAAGGCCGTAGAACTCAGCAAACCTTGATTAAACCCCAGTTGCGGACTCAGCAATTTATCGGCGTAGTTCCATAATCTTAAAAAATAATGGCTAACAATATGGTAACGAACGTCCTCTAAAAGACGCGTTTTAAAGCGTGCTTCTTGCTTACTGATGGCAATACGGTTTCGATGGATTTTAAAGTTTGCTGCTATTTCCTCTACAGCGCTTGATGCATCGCCCAAGCCAGTTGCATCAATGATGGAACAATATTGACCCACCTGGCCATTTCTACCGGTACGCCCCTGAATTTGGAGTAAATCACTTTCTGTGATGTCTTTACAGGCGTTGATAACCAATAAGCCTGCTTCATGCCTTGCTAAAAAATCGGTGCCTCGAGCCAAACTCTCATTGGCAACGGTGATAACACCCGCCTGACCTGCTTGATGAATCACCTCTTCTTCAGAATAGCCTACCCCTGCATAGCCGTTATAAGATTGGATAATCCAATGGGTATGTTGAGTTAAATAACCGGTTAATGTTTCTGTTGCTTTGGCAGAATTTGTGATGATTAATATCGGTTGCAAGTTGACTTGTGATTTAAAGATCGTAATCTGCTCTAATAGTTTTAATTGATGGGCCTCTGGTCCAAAAGCCCAGAAAAGCCCCAAATCAACGGATTGATCAGGGGCGTGGGTTGGATAACAATAAGCGGTTAACCCGTTGTATTGATAAAATTCATGAAGCTCAACCCGCGTCCCCGCAGTCCCTGTAAACCCAATGATTCGTCCCCCTTTTAACCGATAAGAATCAAAGAAATTTTTAGCGCTGATAACAACCAGGGTTTCACCACAAGGCTCAATATCGAAAACAAATTTTCTATTGGCCTTCGTCCGATTCAGTCGTGTATGCAGGAGCTGTTGTAACCCATCTGAAAAACTAACTTTGGCATCAGGGCGCTTTGTGCTATCTAAAATAGGGGCCGCATAATAAAATGTTTTATCTTTTTCTATGGTTACGACCATATAATCAATATTTTCTTCTAATTCATGGGCTACTAGAGCACAATCAATGAGCTCACCCAGTGCCTCATCGGACAATTCAGCCAAGACATTGCTGAGATCTTTTTTAGGACTATTCAATAATAAATAACTTCTAGCATTTTCAATATCATCACTTTTACTGCATTTATTCTTCAAAAAAAGGTCTTGTTCTTTAACAAAATTCAATAAAATGTCATAAATGACCGCCCACACAGCCGTATTACGCGACAAGGGATTTAACGTTGTCGCCAACCGATATTGAACGGTCGTTGTTAATGCAGCATCAATTTCATCAGCAACCAGCGAAATATTTTCAGGCAATGATTTTTTTTCTAATTCCATTTGTACACGAAATAAAGCAAGACCTGCGGCTGTAGAATAATTAATGCCATGACTCACATAGGCCTCATAAGGGCTATCAGGCGTTATAATGCCTTCACCACAAGAAAGCCCTAAATAGTCATAAAATAAACGAAAACCCTTAAGCCCATCTTTTGCCAGCTGCATATTTTCAGTCACCACATCGACTGTTCGACCACTCGCACACAATAAAACAGCCATCAAAGCAGCAACAATACTCTTACCTTGGCCTGTTTTCATCTCACTAATTAAATGTCCACCTTGAGACAAGCTATTTAAAATGCATAATATTTGAATCGATCTTGGGAACTTTTTGGTGGTTCTATAAAGCGCCTCACAACTCAATGCCAACAACATCAATTCATGACCGTGCTGCTGATCTTTATTAATAAGTTTCTGGCTGAGGCGTCGATAAAGCGCTTGAAACTGTATTTCATTGAGCTCATGGATTGTAAATGCTTGTTGAATCCCTGCCTCATTGCATTCAACAAAGATAGGCCTTGTTAACATATAGGACATGAGTTGAACATAATCTTTTAATAATTGTTGTTGGTCTTCAGGAGCTAATGCAACAACTTCATCATGCGTGTGTGATTTTCGTTTAATCAAACTAATTTTGTTTATTATTTCAGCTTCATCATAAGCATAGCGCTCTAAATTTTGGGCATATGCTTGGCGCTCATAGGCTTTGATGCGGTCTAAAATAGAGGCGCTGTTAAGAATCATCAGGAAATCATCTATCCCTAATGGATGAAGCATTTTAAGCCGAAGCAAGGCATCGAGAGTAGGCTCAGGCAGTTGTTTTAAGCGTTCAAGCGCTGATTCCACACTCATTTGAGCAGCCCGACTTAACATGGGGCCTAAAATACACAAGCCTAAGATGGGTCTTTGTTGCCCATTGTTTAAAAGCGCCCTCAACTGACTCACATCAGACGCGGCATTTTGCTCTAAACTTAACTGAATAATGGGCAACACCTCTAAGGGATCGTTAACGCTTTGTAACAGATCGGTTATCGCGCAAAGTTGAAGCGGTGTTAATGAATGGACTTCAAAAAAATGCGCAATGTCAGTGAGTTTGGTCTGCGTTAAGAGAAGCGCTAATACGCGAGAGGCCTCTTCTGGTTGAATCTCCATCAATCGTTCACAGAAGGTGAAACATTGATGAAGACGCGCCTCATCCCGCCTGCTTTTCACATAAGCATCTAACACCAAAGCCAATAAATCCGCGGTGACAGATAAATTGCTTAAGAGTAACGGTTGATGCGCCAAGGCTCCTAAAAATTCTGCACAGCCGGCCAAGCAATCTGAGGTATTATTTTTTGAACAGCAGTCATTAAGCAAGGTGATTAAATTTAAGCTTAAGTCAATGCTTTTCCATTGACTAAAAATAGGATTCAATCCAACAAAAATACGGCCCCGCGCCCCATGCCCCACCAAACCGTTATAGCGTTCTATCAGGGTATCTATTTTAACAATATCCCGAATAAAAATAGCCATGGTTAAATCAGGATAAATTGACCTTAATAAAGCAATGCAGGTTTTTTTAAAATCAGCCCTCGACGCTACACCGGATTGCGCTTGAATTAATGCATAAACCAATCTTGAATCCTTTTCTATAAAACAATCACACCGTTGAATCGCATCACTATGAAGCGCAATAAATCTCAATAGTTGGGCTTGTTCAAATTTTTGAGTGAGCACATCAGGAATAATGGGATCCACCACCCTCACAATGCTAGGATTTTCTATAAGCCAAAGGCGCCATAAGGTGGTGATCCCTTGTTGTGCATCCTGTGGGGCCTTATGGGATGCCTCAAGGAAGTGATTGAGGCAAAACAAAAAGGTAGGCTCAGGCACTGAATGCTTGCTTTTATAACGCTTCCAGAAGGCGATGAACTCTTGTCGAAATTGGGCTTCATCTATTTTTTCGCTATAATGAACGCCTGTGGTCATCAACACAAAATAGGCAAAGACCGTTTCATAGATTATTATTTCTTCACTTGTGGGATTACCCTGTCTTAAAACGATATTTAAAATATGACGATAAAACTTGAGATCTTCTCGACGTTTTTCAGTCCCTAAATAGCAAAAGGTTGATCGGATGACCTCATCATTGCAATTCATGAGGAGGTGATGTAATCCTTCAAAAGACACGGAATATCCCTTGTTAACAGAATTTATCCGCTCCGATTGCAGGCCCATTTCAGAAGACACAACATAAAACCCATTGTATGCTATGGCATAAGGCACATCCATCCATGCAAACGATAACCCATAACCCAGCTCCTCAATTTGCTCCTCTAACATACCTTTTGAAATGGCATGATCAATTAATTGCTCTAATACCCCAAAGAAGGTTTCAGATGAACCCAGGGGCGCAATCGATAGGCCCTCTTCATCCATTAACTGCGTGGCCAAGCGCCCCATTAATGCATCGGTTGCCCTGATGTCTGAACCGGTGTAGAGAAAAACCTTTGAATAAAGCCTGCGCCAAAGTCGCTCAAATTTTTCAAATTGACGACTGAAAAAAGGCATGTTATGTCGCGCTGCAAACACTAAAAAATGGTAACAAAGTTTTTCAAATGAGGGCAAATCATTGAACGTTGCAACCGCTGGCGTTCGAGCAATCAAGGATACAAAGGCACTTGATCTAACTTTTAATAAACAGTTTTCTTTTGACCGTCTGTCTTGTTGTCCAAGAATAATGGGGACTCTATATTCGAAGAGGGCTTTTTCAGGATTATTTATCAACTCAACGACTGAAAAAACACTCTGTGCATATTTAAAATGAATTTTATAAAATTGTTCCAAAACACATCGAGATTCAAGGTAGATTAATAGGTTTAAAAATTCAGCCATGGCAGAGAGACCATCCTGAATCAACACTTGAAGCATTATTTTAAGGTTATCACCATGATGCGCCTCAAACATCGACATGAAGCGTTTTAATACACGAAGATAATCCAGATTGTCTTTAAAATATAGCTCGATCAATTCAAGAAACAGCCCTTCAAAAGCGCTAGCCTCTTCACAAACAACACCGAGTTTAAATAAGCTTAACAAGGACTCAGCCAAATTCATCAACGCAATTTGACGGTCTTTAGGTTGGCTTTCTAAAACGCCCTGATTCAGTAATACATAATAATTTAAATGTCCTTGATATCCGTGCGTTTCAGTATTATGAAAGCTTAACCATGAAACACGATCGCAGGGAAAACGATGACGCATTAAGTCCTCATTTTCAAACTCAATATCGACTAATGCTCTTTCTTGAAAAAACGATGACCCAATCTTACGTGATTTAGGATTAACGCCATCACGAAAATTAACAATATTGGGCACCAACTCATGCATCAAGCATTCGGTAATCACGTCAGCAGAATAATTCGGTAGGTTAGTCGTCGAATTATCAGGATCCCAGGAAGCGTACGCTAAACCAAAAATACCTGCGGCTATTTTGATTAAAAAAGCATGATCCGTCGCCAATCGCCCATTAAATTCCCGCTGAATGGTCTGATAATGTTGTGTAAAAAAAGTGGTTTGCTCAGGGCTCGGTGTGCCATTAATGTTCTCATAATGCTCTGAAAGCGATCTGCAAAATACCTCAAAATTAGATACAAAAAACCAAGATGAATCATTCTGTATGGCCTCCGATTGAGTTGCCCTCAACGCCTCTGTATGCTGTTGTGTTTGTATTGCCCCGATTGATTCTTGCTGTACTGCTTGTTGCACGACTTGATGGCCTATTTCATGTGTAAGCGATAATCTGACATTGGCTTTTAAGTCTTGTCGATTAAAGTATTTGGTGCATCGACTATCAATAGGGTCTCCCTGACGGTAAAGATACGCTTTGTGTTGAAGGGACGGGGTTAATGCCTTCGTCTGTATTGGATTATAAAGTGCTTCTAGTCTACCCGGCTCAGATCGAATGGCTCTATAAATTAATGAAAATACCCTGGGCGAACTCAAATAATAACCCGCACCATGCGCAAGCTCGATATAAGATCCCATTGATCTTGTTATTTCTGGTGCTAAGGTTTTCAATGAATGCGTGGTGTTTTCATCGGTCAATAATATCAACTGGACTAATTGTCTAGTTTTAAAATCCATTACCTTTAACATCATCTCTTCAATGCACTGCCTTTCGATGGGGTCATGGTAGTGAGTCCCGCGTAAAATAATGGTGACTTCTTGATTGCTGAAAGGATAAGTCAGAAAAAATGATTTAAGCCCTTCTGCTGTAATACCAGGGCCAAATGAAACCACATTGAAACCCATTATATTCGCAGGTTGTGGATTGATATAATCGTAAAAATAACCCTTTAAATTAATATGTAATGACCTAAAATAAAAAGCCTCTAAATAGCCACTAAACGATGGCAGTTGATTCAAGGGTTTTTCTAACTGATTGATGAAGGGCGATAACCCGCCACTAGGAGAACGATGAACATTGGCATAGGGTCTTATATCAATTTGATGGGGGTTTCTTTCTAAATCTTGTCGTGGACAATGATTAAAAAATGTTTTAGCCAATTGATAAGAGAACTTAGAAACAGCCTGCCTATATTCTTCGAGCGTGTGAACACAAACATCAATACCTGCTCGATAATGAGGGGGAGGTGGAATGCCATCTTTTAGTAAAAATACCTCTCGAAAATTAAAGACAACATATTGATCATGCTTTAATGTATTATTCATATCAATCATAAGCTCTTCTATAAAGAATCGACAATCTGGTACACCAAAATTTGCGCAATAATCATCCAATAAATCAAAAGATATTTTCAAAGGATCTGAAATTTTATGCCGCTCGAGAAACTCAACTGCTCTACTTACCTCTAACGGTGTGGCCATCTGCCAACTAAAACTTTGAGATGTCCAATGCTTGGTTTTCTTAAAAATTAGATAAGGCGCGGCATTTTTTTGCATGATGACCCGGAATGACGCACACCACTGGCAATGTGCGCAAATAATTAACTTGGTGCATTTTACACCACCCCTGTGATCATTTCAACAACAGAAAGCTGTGCCCAGCGATTCCCGGCATCCGTCAGAACTCAATGAAAAAAGTGATTAAACTTATCCTATCATTACCCATAAGCTGATCACTTCTCATAAAAGGGCTCACTCCCCATCATAGAAAACGAATTGAGCAAACACACCAACTACATAACAGGTTTGAATGTTGTTGGATTTGGATCTGACTCTGCTGATTGGTCTGAGACTGGGGTTTGAGCGTTAACTTCATCGATCCTCTGTCTAGCTGCTTCCATAGAAGGTGATTTTCTCAACTCCGCCATTTCTTTTTGAAGCCCATTCAATAACACCGCTGTTGTTCTATCAACTTTTTCCATATGTTTTGCTAGATGGAGCAGCTGAATTGCAGCTTCAGGTTTATCGATGGCCTTTTGAGTGATGGTTAACGTTTTGGTTAAATCTTCGATAGGCACTGTCTTCCTTGTTTTTAGAGACTCAACTTGTTCGATAATAGCCTGTATGCTTTCTTTCATGGAATCATTCACATTTGTAGAACTATTTATAACCTTATCTAATGTTGCACGTGCAGCGTCATACTTTTCAGCCTCATCCTCAGTTGGTGATTGAATAACAGGTTGTTTAAATTTAGCATCCATGGCTTTATTTGCCAGCTCTTGATGATCATGTCTAATCATCCCTTTAACCGCTTTATAAAGGGTATTAGTAAAGGCTCTTCGCTCTGCTTGTATTGCATAGAGTGCTTTATCTTCATCTTTTGGATCAATGAGTGCACGAACTGTAGATCCATATTTAGCCATATTTTTACTATTATCAGAATTGGGATCAATCGGATTAATATCTTCATCAGATCCAGCGGTTATCTCGTTATACACCGCCATGATGTCGTTATATGTAGGTGCAATTTTTTCCCGCTCTAGATCACGTGTCGATGCAAAAGTTATCGCAGCCATCGTAAGTACTTCAGAGGGTTTCATTTTCCGAAGCTCATCAGGTTTAAAGCCCATTTTCTCCGCACCAACAAGCACACCGCTATCGATGGTATATACCTTACCATCAGGGCCTGTGGCTCCATCCCTAGCTAGGATATATACACTTCCTTTTTTATCTAACATATTAAGAATAGTGGATATGTCTTCCCCAGTATCCGGGCTGAAAACGACATCATTTATTCGGAGTAAAGCACCACTTGCCACACTATCAGCCAATGTCGCAGGATTGTGTAGCCGGTCTAAAAATTCCCTTTCAAAAATTTCCAACCACTCCTTTTGTTCCTCTTCTAACATTTTAGACACCCAAATTTTTAGGGTATATGTTATATTTTAGTTCATTATTTGGATTTAGGTGGTTTTCTCCATGGCTATATCTAAATCATTAGGATTACAAATACTGGTATTCACCGGCAAACGGGGATTAAAAAAACGACTAGTACTGTCTCTTTCTGCTCCATATTTTTCTGCAGCACAACATGCCACATCAATACCGCGTATTACTTCTGTTACAAAACATTGAATCGCAGCGCGTCCCAAAGCTGGGTCAGATAGATGCTGAGTCGCTATTTCAAGCATGTGATAGAAATGATCCACTGTTAGAGCCCTTACCGGGATTATTCTCCAAAAAACAATTGATTCCGGCGCACATAGTATATCTTTAGCCCTCATCAAGGCTGTAAATTCAGCCTGCATCTCCTCTCTAGTTGATAAACCAGCGGCATTGAGTAACCCAAGGGCTGCAGAAAGTCCCTCAAGATTTTGATGAGACACGACTGCATCACGATTCGCTTGTGCCTTATCACCTGTCAATAACTTGGCGTGGTGCAAGGCTTTCAGTACACGAGCAACATCCTTTGGGTTTTGATGAGCCAAAATCGCATCACAATTTGCTTTTACATCTGGCCCGCTTAATAAACCTGCACAATTCAATATGTCAATAGCATAAGCAACGCTGTCAGGGTGTTGATGGCTCATAATGACATCACGATGGAATTTGGCCCTTTCTCCAGACAATAAACCAAGACAATTAAGCGTAAAAAGGGCCTCTGCGACTTCTTCTGGATTATCATGAAGCAATATCGCCGTTATATTCGCTTCAAACATCCCGCCTGTTAATAATGGGGTGCCATTGAGTTTGTTCATGGCATGAGAAAGCTGTCCCAGATGAAACCATGGCTCAACAAAATCAGGGTGGTTTAATAAAAAATCACAAATCAATACCGCTGTTTTAAGGTCTTTTTTTTCATATCCTAATAAGGTTGTTCGAAGTCCTGCTGGACACAACAGTTTTTGATACCAAGGAAGATTCAGATAACGCGATCTTAATTTATTAATCACTACATCATTCGTATCAGACACATCACGCATGTTGTTTTTCCTTTTATAGATTGCAATAGATTGGGTTTAAATCGCATTTTCCGGCCATAACAAAGAAAAAATTATACCACAATGTCTAATGACAGACCACCCTGTTTAAATTTATTTTTATTTTTAACGTAACTCCCCAGGTTGCGGATAAATTTGTTTTTTATTCTATCAAACTGAATATACGTCATCCTGAGCGCAATGAAGAATCTCCTGAGTAAGGCTCAGATAGGGTCAATTTGAGCTCCTTCGCTACGCTCAGGATGACGTACCTGGTGAGTTACTTTTTAACAATAAACATCAAATAATTTCAAGTGCTATAATTAAAAAACAAAATGTTTATTAATTTATCCTATTTTATTGGGGCTTAATATGAAAACACATAACAGTGTCATTATAGGTGAGCAGGGTGTTGGAAAAACACAGATTTTTGATACCCTTTGTGGTAATCAATTCGTAGAAAATAAACCAAGCCCAACGATTGCCTACAACTTTAGTACACAAAAAGTCAACGATAAAGAAATTGAATTCATCGATGTCAGCGGCGCTGATAAGTGGAAATCTGCGGAAGAACTGCAGCTTAAACGCGCTGATTCTATTTTATATTGTGTTGATTTTTCAAAAAGAAACGTGGATATCAATGCCATTCAAGAAAAACTTGATCAATTAAAAGAAGATTTCCCCAAGCAAACCATCGTATTGGTTGCAACAAAATGTGATCCAAATATCCGTAAAAAAGCCTTAAAAAAACTTGAACGACTAGATATCGATCCATCGATTCAACGCATTGCCACTTGTGCAAAAGATGGGTATGGTATAAGTTCTGGAACACCTACATTATTGGATCTTCTGGGACTTGAGCCCCATGAACCTGAATTAAAAACTGCCAATTTAGAAGATGCGCTTATCTCAGCAGCGCAGGATCATCCCACAACCATACCAATCGTCATTGAGGCGATGAAAGATCTTGATACTACAAAAAAAATAACGTTGTTATCCAATACCCTCCATCTTGCTGCCAAGACAATGCCCCAAGCCATCCCTTATTTACTTGAGGCAATGAATCTACTTCATCTTGATGCCATTCAAAAAACAAAAATATTAAGCTCAAGCGATGCCCTCATGCAGGCAATAAAAAACCAACCTGCGATGATGCCCGATTTACTGGATGCGATGCATGGGCTTAGCAATAGTCAAAAAGCAGCCATTTTATCAGCGAGAGACAACGATGGATACAATGCGCTCATGATTGCAGCAGAAAATCATCAAATAAACCCGAGCGTCTTACCCCCTTTAATTGAAGCGGTAAACGAACTCGAGACCGATCAAATCACAGCCATTCTATCAAAAAGAGAACCCGTATCAGGAAAAAATGCACTCATGCTTGAGTTAGAAAAGAGCAAAGCCATCACCATTCCTCTTTTAATTGAACCAATGAAAAGACTTTCTATCGATCAAAATTCACGCATTTTAGAAAAAAAATGGGGGACTGATGGCCCACTTGAATTAGCCAAATCCAATCTCGAGGTACAAAACGCTCTACTTAAATACGCCGCTCCCCATGCCATTGAAGTGTCTACAAACATTGGGGAATTTAAAGAATTTAAAGGGAGCATTTTAAAAAACAAATTTCTTTCAAAATTAAAGAATGAAATTGAACAGTGTAAGAATCTAACAGAACTAACTAATTTTAAAATGAAGCTAGAAATGAGAGACGAATTCAAGGTACTGAGCACCCACCAAGGACGTCTATCTTCCCTACTACAAGCACACCATAAAACAGACACAGACTCCGTGGTGCTGCTTAAAAAAGCTATTTCAGAGAAAGAGAAAACGCTGCAACATCAAGAGCAAGGTGACTTAAAACCATGAACCCAGGTATCAGCATTCCTATGGCCTCATTACCCCGAGCTTAGTCAATCCATTTTTAAGAGAATCCATATTCTCGGGTAAATTAATTCCAGGTATCGTTAACATGGTCTGTTTTTCTGTTTTTACTGTGAAAAATCGAAGGCTTGGAAATTCCTTTTCAATACATTTAACCGTTGCCTCCAAGGGCCCTTTTGTCATCGTTGCCTTTGCTGTAAGAACAAAATCATCATCCAATTCATAATGAAATGCTTGCCCTGTTGCGCTATTGAAATATTCACCAATTAATGGGGTCTCTATGGTGTTTGTAAGCTTGCATTCCGCTTTAATCATTTCAAATGAAGGTTTCAAGCTTAAATCAAAATAATTGACCTTGCCTACATAAAATTGGTCACGAAATATTTCACCTGCCATCTCCACCCATCCCATCTTTCCTATTGGATGGATCTTTCTAAGTGCCGCTGCATCAATGCTGTTATTTGAAAAGATGACAAAACGATACGTTTTGGGTTGTTTTAATTCTAATGCACGAACAAAATGGGTATGAAGGTATCCGATGAGTACAATGACGCCACCCTCATGTTGCTTTGTTTGTCGTATTGTTTCAGGAGCCATTATTTGATCGCGCGCTACCGTCCGCTCCTCCCGATATGCCATTGCTTGAGATACACTGCCACTTTTTGCAGCTTCCTTGATCATCGCATCTATTTTTAATGCCTCAATTTGGGTTTCAGGATCGATAAACTCATAAGGAATATGATGACGCTCTAAACTCATTATCATTCGATAAAGTTCTTTTGTTGCTTTAAACAGCGGATCATCGGATGGCGTTTTAATGGCAAGCTTTAAGTGTTGCTTGAATGCTTCAGGCGAAATCTCACGGCACATTTCAATTAATACTTTTTTGTATCCCATCTCTTTAAGACGCTCAATATTTTCAATCATAAATTGCTTGGAACCAACACTGACGTGACTATCTAAAATGATCAATGGATTAGGCATAAATATCTCTAAGTGACAAAAAATTATTGTCATTGTATCAATAACTATCTTTCAAATCAACTCTAACCAAGGCTTTGGGCACGGCGATTGCATTTAAAGGCTCAATAAATGCGATTGCCCTGTACTCGACTTTAGCCATTTTTTAAAATGATTTAAATTCCGTCATTGCGAGTGAAACGAAGCAACCCAGAGGTTCGAAGAGAGCGATTTCATGTCTTATAGTTGCTCACTTTGAGCTCCTGGGTTGCTTCGTTTCACTCGCAATGACGGA
>CANJHO010000080.1 GCA_947474165.1 Legionellaceae bacterium | reverse complement strand
CAGACCATAAAACGCATCATGCATCTCACTTTCATTGATAGAACCACCCGCTTTGCAATACCCCTCAATGACCGCTGAAAAAATATTATCTCTAAACAATACCTCCGTCATCCCCGCCCATTCCATCGCAACATTAACAAGCTCCTCAGGGCAAACGGACATTGGTTTGAAAATGGCTAAAATCAAAGGGGGCTTTTAGCCCCCCAAAAGGTGTTTGCTGCTAAAAGTAAACTACTGATAAATGCTTTGAGCGCCCTTAGGAGTTACTTCACCACCAACATTCGTAATATCTGGGTGTTGTTTCAACTTATTGAGAATTTCTTCCGAGTATTGAGAAGGAATAGAAATTATTGTTCCCATTGGAAATGTCTCCATCCAACCTTGTTGATGTTTTATACGACTATCAATCACGTTGAAATCAAGATAACTAATAGCATCAATCCCAACTCTAATATATTCAGTTGCGGATTTTGAAAACATGCCACCTTGAGACGCGGTAGCTGCAATAGCTTGAGCAGGCGCATCAAAATTTAATCCCATGCTGTCTGGAAATAAAAGTCCTTCGTAGTTATTCCCTTTCCACATGACAAAATAGGTTTGCAATGCTGCAGCAATATTCCTTACTTGAGAAGTAGCATTTTCCGGATATTTAAATAAAAATCCATCATCAAGATCTAACACCATATTATTCATGTGATCTATATCACACTTGTCTCCATAGGTTAGATAAAAACAAGCACTTTTATATTGAAAAACAATTGTATTTAACGTTGGTAATACAATAGCCCCCGAACATTCATATTGTTGCACCAGTCTCATTGCCTCATCTCTCGTTAATAGAGAAGGCATATCTGGAGCCTCCGCCTCTAGACACCACATCTCCCCCGAATCAGTAGCATTAAACACTACGGCAGCCAAATGTGAGCTAGCTGGACTCTTAGTTGCTTCTAAAATAGGTGTGGTTTTTGGTGCCAACATCGGAAATATACCAAATGTAGAATTTGAATTGGAAGTTACATACTCAATAGTGATTTCAGATGTTGCAGATGAGGTTGATAGGGCTTCAATGATACTGGATAAATTGCCTAATGATCGTTGCCCCTCAGGAATCATTAAAATCCCTATTGGATTGCCGGCACCATCAGTAATTTTATCTATGTGAGATTTTTTGTTATATTTTGCAATGGCGTTAATATACGATGTGTTTGCAAAATTAATTGTATATGCGCCTCGGGTGAAAACACTCATAATGGGTCCTTTTAAATTTAGTGGGTGGGTATAAAATCGCGATAGTAGCTTAAAATCCATAATTGGATCAATAAAAAACACTCTAGCCACATAATGTATTGAGGACCATCATCTATGCCAACATTAGATATTCAAATTCTCAACGCCACTGTAGTTCAAAAGCCTGTCATTGCTCAGCTTTATGAGCTTTATACTTATGAAATGACCGATTTGGCAGATTTCGATATCCATGATAATGGCTACTATGGATACGATGAGCTTCCAATCTATTGGGAAGACCCTAATAAACACCCCTACTTGGTTTGGGTTAATAACAAATTAGCAGGCTTTGTATTAATTCAAAAAGGATCACCCATAAAAGCAGATCCAGATATATGGGATGTCGCTGAGTTTTTCATAATGCGAAAATTTCGCAAAAAAGGAATTGGGCAAGTTGTCGCTCTACAGATTTGGAAAAGACTCAGCGGAACATGGCAAGTACGGGTTTGGGATAACAATATTGCGGCGCATTCTTTTTGGGACAAGGCTATTAAAAAATTCTCAAAAAAATCAATCACTCCTGTTAAGATAATATATCAAGGGCATGATGGGCTTTTGGTTTATCAATTTGAGTCCCTTAATCAGGAATTCAAGAAGTAACGAGTTGAAGGACTGCATCAAACCACGATTACTGATTAGCGAAAAATTGCTACCTAAGGTAGTCCGTTTAGTGAGAATATAGTAACAATTAATTTTAAATCCGCAATTTGTACGTTAGATAAAACCTTGCTATAACACTGAAGGAATAGTAAAAAATGCCTACTGTATTAAACATAAAAGGGTATCGTTTTTTCTTTTTTAGCTTAGAGGGGAATGAACCACCCCATATCCACATTGAACATGGTGATAAAGTCGGTAAATTTTGGTTAAATCCAATCAATTTAGCCAGCTCATATGGATTTAGAAGTCATGAGTTGGCTAAAATTAGATTACTTGTTATTGAACATAGAGACCTTTTTTTGGAGAAATGGCATGAATATTTTAGCAATTAAATTTGATGATCATGCGGTAGATGTTAGTTTTACAAAAACTTCATTGCATTTTATATTAGCTGATGGTCGAGAAATTTCAGCGCCTCTAGAATGGTTTCCAAGACTTCGAGATGCAAATGATAGTGAACGAAAGGATTGGCGTTTTATTGGTAATGGCATTGGGGTACATTGGACTAAGATAGATGAAGATATTTCCGTAAAGGCTTTAATGCATAATAACTAAATAATTGCTCTTGAGAAAATGAGGGTCTAATAATAACGTTGTTGATATTCAAACGGATATAAATCATGAGCACGTTAAAACCCATATTACTAAATTTACCAATGCCAATTAATACCCCACGCCTACTAATAAGACCGCCCCAAGTGGGGGATGGTATTGCGGTAAACGCGGCCATTATAGAATCTTTTGATGTGCTGCATGAATTCATGCACTGGGCTAAAACCAAACCATCCATTGACGACTCAGAAGAGCAAGCACGACTGGCTGCAGCAAACTGGTTATTAAAGAAAAACGAAGATCCTTGGCTTCAGCTTTTTATTTTTGATAAAAACTCTAGCGATTTTATTGGTGGGACTGGTTTTCATCATATTGACTGGGACATACCTTCCGTAGAAACAGGGTACTGGGTGCGAAGCTCTCGCAAACATCAAGGATTAATGACTGAAGCAGTCAATGCCATCACCCAATATGCTTTCAAGCAACTATCGGTAAAACGCATCGCTATTACCTGTGATGCTAGTAATCAACGCAGTCAAAAAATACCTGAGCGTTTGCAATACACATTAGAAGCAACACTGAAGTCTCATCGACGAGCCCCCCTTACAAATGAACTTTCTGATACATTAATCTACGCAAAATACGACCTCCATAATTTACCAAAGTTAACTGTTGACTGGGATTAAGATGAAACCTACCCAGTTTAAACCTTTATGTGAAAATGATATTGATCTTCTATACCATTGGTTTCAAGAACCTATTATCAAACAATGGTATGCAAAAGATAAACATTGGACTATTGAAGATATTAAGCAGAAATACCTACCAAGAATCCAAGCCAAAGATAAAGTATACAGCTTTATTGTTCATAGAAATGATCACCCAATTGGCTTTATCCAGTATTATTACTTGATGGATCATCTCCCCGAAGGCATTCAAGCAAATGATAATCCCTTGTTTAAGAGATATCATCCCAATGAAATCATTGGGGTAGATATTTTTATTGCGCATAATCAAGATCGAGGCAAAGGCTTAGGTACTGAAATTATTAATTGTTTTATTTTTGAGCTACAGTTAAATATCAAAGCTGTTGTCGTTGATCCTAACAGCACACATACTCAAGCAATTCGATGTTATGAAAAAGCTGGCTTCAAGACTTCAACCTACAGTGATAACCCCAACAACCTGATCATGATCAAAACGTTGGATTGAACAAAAAATAGTCTTAATTCATGTTTGTGAGATAAAATGCATAATGCTCCGTTAGTTACACTCAAAAAATTAATAAAAGAGCGTTATCAAGATGCACTTGCTGTGTTTTGGGCAGGCTCCGTCTCAAATAATCAAGAAACTTTGGCTTCTGATCTTGATCTCGTGATTATTTATCAACAACTGCCAAATGCTTATCGCAAAGCTTTTATGTATGATGACTGGCCCATTGATTCGTTTGTGAATGATAAGGACACACTTCGTTTTTTCTTCGAGGAATCTAGAACTGGCTCTGGAATTTCAGGTCTCATTCATATGATTCTACATGGACAAGAAATAACACCCACCTCTACTTTTTCAGCCAGCATTAAAGCCCTTGCTCAACAATTTATGGAAAATGGCCCAGCCCCCTGGGGGAAAAATGAAATTGATAATGCGCGTTTTTTAATTACAGATACCCTTGAGGATATTCAACATCCAAAATCCCGTGCTGAGCAACTCGCCTCTACCTCACGCCTTTATGAGGCCCTTTCTCAATTTTATTTTAGATCGCAGAATAAATGGTGCGCGAATGGAAAATCAATTACCCGCTACTTGGAAGAAGATAATCCTAAATTTTCAAAAGAATTTTCACGATGCTTTGAAAAAGTCTTTTCTGCCAGTAAGACGGCTGATCTAAAGAAACTGACTCAAAAAATACTTAAACCCTACGGTGGGCTTTTGTGGAATGGTTTTAAATCAGTGGCACCAGCGCTATCAAAATTTCCGGACATTCAACAATTAGAGTTATCACTTTTAACCCCATCCGTAAGAAAGTCGCGTGAACAGTTAAATCAACTCATTGCTGATGATTTTATTGAGTTTGGCAGCTCAGGACGGATTTATAACAAAAAAGATGTTCTCGAATCCCTTCCTGGTGAAAAATCAAAAGACTATGCTGTTGAAGATTTTACAACATCAGAACTATCTGCGCATTTAATACTGGCCACCTATACAGTAACTAGCGAATCACGACGTTCTTTACGATCTTCCATTTGGCAATTTAACGGCCATCATTGGCAGATGCTCTTTCATCAAGGCACGAATTGTACGGCTTGAGCCATAATCGGTAGTGAAGACTTCAAGCCCTTAATAATATTTTATATGTTTTAACTTTATCTTTGTGATCTAATTTGATACAATATGAGATTATTTTCAATAAGGAATCTTATGTTCGGTAGAAACAATCAAAATATTACTCTACAACTTTTTAATCGAGAGCGTAGAGGACAAAACCCTAACGGTGAATTAGAAATAGCCGCATATCAGATTATTTTAAGAGAATTAAACGTACCAGAATCAATTTGTAAGCCAATTGCTTTACTTTTTTGGAATAAAAAAGAATTGCTACTGGGAGACATCGTTGATTTATTGTGCTCTATAAATACTCCACCAAATATTGAAGAACTGTGTACGAAAATTGCAGCTGAAATATTAAAAGTAAATCGCACCATTTTAAAAGTCGAACTTCAGGCAACGATCCCTACTCCAGGAGGCTGGACAAGAATATATATTGAAGATATAGGCGCGGAATACATTGCCGAAATGATTAAACACAACACATCACTGCAAGAACTTAATTTAAGTACTAATAATATAACGGATGTCGGTGCTAAACATATTTCAGAAGCCCTTAAATATAATCGAAACCTAAAAAAACTGGATATATCTTTTAACGAAATCTCACCAACAGGTTTTAAACATATTGCAGAAATGTTAGAAATTAATCGAACTCTTAAGACCGTAGACTTAAGCTCTCAAAATCCTGCGCGCGAAGGGACAAGGCATTTAATCAGGGCTCTGAATACTAATCCTGATATTGCTTCTCTACGACTGTTTCAATCATCAATGCCAGATGATGCGTTAAAGGAATTAGTAGATAGTTTTAATGATAAACCGATGTCCTATTTTAGCAAACATACTGCCATGCTCAGTGGAATAAAACTTACTGATTCACCATACGGAGTAAAGGTTGACAAATTAACGCTTATACAGAAACTCGAATTTTGGAATAGGAAGATATCAGGCTTAAATAAATACATATTCACCCCAGAGCAGTTTACAAATCCAAAAATATTTAACCCAACCCCCGAGGATATGGCATTGGACGCCCTGTCTCAAGACATCAATTTTAGCCAAAATAATGACTTACAATATGCATTACATGCCTACTTAAATATAAAACGAAATCATTTGAAAAAAGATTTTCTAAAATATCTTTCTAAGAATGATGATGCTTATTCTCAGGCTGTTCTTGGCATTTATTATGGCTCGATTGGGGATGAAGATAATGCCCAAAAACATCTTTCAATTTCCATTGAAAGAGATCCTGAAGCAGTAAATTTGTTAAAACTTCAGGTTCAATTGTACCCAGATGATATAGCAATAATAGAAATGTTCCAGAGCTCATTAGCGTCTCACTGGAGATTCCAATAGTCAAACGAAACGAAATACGTTGCTAGCCGTGAAAAACGGGGGCATTTAATGTTACCTTAAAAAGGTTTGAACCGTGTACAAGGAAACCCACACGGTTCTTAGGAGAGTGGAGGTCTTCAATGGTCACGCTTATCCGACTATAACTTAAGGAAGTCATTCACATGAAAACAAGGATTATCCGAGATGCTAAACTGGGTGATGCTGAGGCAATAAGCCAACTTATCATTCAAACATTGAAAGAAACAAATGCAAAGGATTACTCCCAGGCAGTCATTGAAGAGGTCATTAAAAATTTTTCTCCAGCTCAAATCACTGCTCGAATAAAGCAAAGAGAGGTATTTGTTGTAGAGCAAGAAGATATCATAGCCACAGCAAGTCTAGAAAAGAATATGGTGCGCTCGGTTTTTGTATTACCGAGTAAACAGGACCAACATATTGGCTCCCTATTGATGCATCATCTGGAAAAAATCGCAAAACAAAAAAATATTCTAGTTCTCATTGTCCCTTCGTCCATCACTGCTGAAGGATTTTATAGAAAATTGGGTTACACAGCCGTCCGAGACGAGTACTATGGGGAAGAGCGAACGATTATTATGGAAAAATATTTATAAATTGGCCCAATGACCTATCGAAGAGGCAACCCTTATGAATGCCACACCCCTTTCGTTAAGACAATTCCTTTTTGACCTGATAAAGCCCTATAAATGGGGAATGATTGGTTTGGGGTTAACGGCGCTGTATGGGGGGATCGATATCTCCTTATCACCGTATGTCTTAAAATTGATTATTGACCAGGTGGTTGCAACTCAGGGTGATAAAACTGTTATTTTTCATGCTGTGATGCCCTATCTTATTTTATACATCCTGTGCTGGATTTTAATGGCCATCGCTATGCGCACCAGCAACTGGTTACAACTAAAAATTTACCCGAGCATCCGATTTGATGTAATACAGAGAATGTTTGCCTATCTAACTAGACACTCCCATCACTATTTTCAGAACAATTTTGCAGGTAGTTTAGCCAATAAAATATTAGATATGCAGGCAAGTGTTGTCATCGTTCTTTCAACACTTGAAGATGCTTTTTTTCAGTGTATTGGTCTTTTTATTGCTATCATCAGCATGTTTATGGTGAGCCCTATTTTTGCTCTAATTTTATTAGTTTGGGCGGTACTGTTCGTACTAATTAGCGTCTGTTTCTTCAAACCCATCCAAGAACTTTCAAATGTGTTTGCAACCAGCAGGACCACGTTAGTAGGAAAAATCGTTGATAGCATTGGTAATGCCGCTAATGTCCGACTATTCTCTAGAAATACTTATGAAAATAATCAGGTTGAGATCAGTACCTTCGACACCTGTGCAAAAGATCGCGCCATGCAATGGTATCTCATCAAAATGCGTATTTTATGGGATATTAGCCTGATTCTTCTAATGGGTAGCAATACGACTATTCTTATTCAGAGGTATAGTCAAAATTTAGTGTCCATTGGCGATTTCACCTTCATTACCGCTGTTTCGATGAGCTTATTTATGGGCTTACGATACATTTCAAACCAATTTATAACCTTTGCGAATGAGGTCGGTAAATGCAAGCAAGCCTTAACCATTCTTACCGAACCGCATGGAATAGTAGATAAACCAGATGCCAAACCCCTTGTGATTAAAGAAGGGCGTATTGAATTTCATCAGGTAACCTTCCATTACGATGAGGGGGCTCATCTTTTTAAAAACAAAAATCTCTGCATTGAACCCGGAGAAAAAGTGGGGCTGGTGGGTTTCTCTGGTAGTGGAAAAAGCTCGCTTGTGAGTTTAATTTTACGACTTTTTGAAGTTGAATCCGGCATCATTACCATTGATGGGCAAAACATCAATGATGTCACTCAAGATTCCCTGCGTGAGCATATTGCCCTCATTCCCCAAGATATCACCTTATTTCATCGAAATTTACTGGAAAACATTCGTTATGGCCGAATTGATGCAACGGACGAAGAAGTCATTGAAGCATCAAAAAAAGCTCACTGCCATGAATTTATTATGCAAATACCCAATGGCTACCAATCGCTGGTGGGTGAACGAGGAATTAAATTATCAGGAGGCCAACGCCAACGAATCGCGATCGCCCGCGCCTTTTTAAAAGATGCCCCTATTTTAATTTTAGATGAAGCAACCTCTTCATTAGATTCCGTAACAGAAAAAGACATTCAAGACCGACTCTATGAGTTGATGAAAGGCCGGACAACCCTTGTGATTGCGCATCGATTATCAACGTTATCAGAAATGGACCGAATTTTAGTATTGGATAACGGCCAAATTATTGAAGATGGCTCACATGATACGTTGCTGCAGCTGAATGGCCATTATGCAAAAATGTGGCAAATGCAGGCCGGTGGCTTTTTACCGTTGCAGGATAATAAAACCGATAAATCGATATGAGCGCGTGGGCTTTAAAGCCAATCATGAAGGTATGAAATATTATGTTAAGGATGCATGATGAGTACCATGCAGAAAAGTGAACGATTATTATGGAAAAGCAGCTCTAAATTATCGTTACAATAACAACCTATTATTTATAGGTTAGGTTGTGCTGGGGCAGGATATTCGCCTGTAGCATTAGCCCTATATAAATCACTTGAATCCATTTGTGCAAGAAGATCTATGGTTGTACGCCCATCATGCAAAGCTTGAAGACATGCTGGTTCTATGATAGCTCGGATAGCAGGTCCATCCATGCCAGCCAAATCAGCCGCTGTAAAGAGCTCATCTCGCAAAGCCTGAAGACATGCTGGTTCAATGATAGCGCGGATATCAGCTCCATCCATGCCAGCTAAATTGGCCACAGTAAAAAGTTCATCACGCAAAGCCTGCAGACATGCTGGTTCAATGATAGCGCTGATAGCAGATCTATCCATACCAGCCAAATCAGCCGCTGTAAAAAGCCCATCACTTAAATTAACTGCCTCTTGTATTCTTGCCTCACTTACTAAAGGAGCAGGTTGTCTCGAAAATTCCAACTCTCTCTGTCTCAGAAATTCTTCTTCTGTGATAGTATGCGCATCACTCCCAGGCTTTGGAGCTTGTCGCTCGGCTATTTGTTGCTGATATTGAGCAGCTGCTGTCCCTCGCTCATGATGAGCTTGAATGTCGGCTAATTTTTGCCCTTCACTCAATGATTGAAGCTCCACCACTTTAGCATTTATCCTATCCCTGATAATTTGTTGGTATTC
The DNA here is from genome assembly GCA_947474165.1 of Legionellaceae bacterium. Lineage (GTDB taxonomy): Bacteria > Pseudomonadota > Gammaproteobacteria > Legionellales > Legionellaceae > CANJHO01. Next base: position 4,774 of record CANJHO010000080.1, on the reverse strand, counting down.
AGCATAATTTTGTTCAGATTCCACATAATCTTCGGGAGAATTTAGTATGTCACTTACGTCAAAGATTCGTTCTCGTAATGTTTCTGGCACAGAATAACCTGCGGTAGGATTGTTAATGTTGGATAGAGCCTCTTTAATTAAATCTATCTCTTCAACACTTTCCATTGGAATATGATCTAATTGTTTGTTAATTAATTCAACATAGTCCGCTTTTAATTTGTTTGTTAATGGCATAATAATCACCTATAGAGTTAGATAATTGCTCTAAGTATAGAATAAATTTCCAAAAAATGCTTAAAAAACAACTCTAACGAAAAGACCCTTCGGTAACATTCACTTACGAGGCAGCTGGCTAAATTATCCAGTCAGTTTCTCTACATTATCCTGCCCCCCCTGTCTACCTTAATAAAGTTAGACGTTTTATAATGAGTGGTTACGAAAACACACTTATGAGTTCAAAAATGACCTTTCCATATAAAATCATCGATCTAACGCATACCATATCCTCCACCACACCATCCTGGGACGGAGAATGTAGCTTTACACAAGAAACTATTTTGGATTATGCAGACTGCACGAGCCAAGTAAAATTTAAAGTTCAATCAATAAGCATGCATGCTGGCCTTAGCACCCATATGGATGCCCCAGCCCATTGCATTCCTGGAGGTAAGACCGTTGATACCTTATCGCTTGATGAGATGTGCGTGCCTTGTGTTGTAATTGATGTTTCAAATGAAGCCCATTCCTCTTATCAATTACCCCTCTCAGCAATCACCGCATTTGAAAAAAAATATGGCAAAATCAGCGCAGGATCATTTGTTATCATTCGAACCGGATGGGATAAATATTGGGATGAGCCAACAAAATATCGCAATAACTTGCAGTTTCCCTCTGTTTCATCTGAAGCAGCCCTACTTCTATTAAATCGTAAAATTGTTGGATTAGGGATCGATACCCTTTCACCGGATCTGCCAGATAGTCATTATCCGGTCCATCAAATTCTATTAGGTGCCGGCAAATACCTCGTTGAAAACGTAGCAAACTCAAATCAACTTCCGCCCGTAGGCAGTTATAGCTTAGCCCTCCCTATTCGAATAGAGGGTGGGACAGAGGCCCCCATGCGACTAATCGGACTTATCAATCATCATCCTCAGGACAAACATCAACCATGACTTATCAAATCATCTTTGAATCAAATCCTCAACAAACTGACCTAGATGCTCTCGGTAAAGGAATCATGCACTATGCGAAGCTTAAGAAAGGGCAAAGTCCGATCGAGTTTTTTAGCTTCTTTATCCGTGATGAGCAAGAGAAAATCCTAGGTGGGTGTAATGGCAATACACTCTATGGCGCGTTATACATAGACCAAATATATGTAACTGAATCATTGCGAAATCAAGACTATGGTAGCAAACTCATCCATGCTGCTGAACAATTTGGAAAAGAGAAAGGCTGCACATTTGCTACTGTTAATACAATGGATTGGGAAGCGCTTGGCTTTTATAAAAAGCTAGGCTATACCATCGAATTCGAACGACATGGCTTTTCTCATGATTCGGTTTTTTATTTTTTACGTAAAGAATTTTTGCGAACTTAATAACCTCCAACTCCCATGAAGACCGCATTAATTTGGAGTAAAATAATGGATATGCAACACACACATCGTAAGGCAGTCATAGGCGAGCTACCGGCTATCATTTCCCTTCTAAAGGAGGATGAACTAGGCCAAGGACGTGAACAGTTAGAGAATGGCCTGGATAAACGCTATATTGACGCCTTTCATCGTATTGATGTTGATCCCAATCAATATCTAATGGTAGTTCTCAATACAACTCTTGAGCTAGTCGGCACTTGCCACCTGACTATCATGCCATCCCTAACATTTATGGGCTCAACCCGCATGCAAATTGAAGCTGTACGAGTCTCTGAAAAACACCGAGGACAAAAAATTGAGGAATGGATGATGAATCAGGCGTTTGATTTCGCGAAATCCCATGGTGTCTTAATAATACAACTAACCACTAATAAACGACGCACCAAAGCCAAACAATTCTATGAGCGCTTGGGCTTTAAAGCCAGCCATGAAGGTATGAAATATTATGTTAAGGATGCATGATGAATAAGGCACCGCCAGCAAGATCCCATTTTAAGCTCATTTGGTTACTTTGCTATATTTCTATCGCTTCGGTATCTGCTGCCATTATCACCCCTGCCCTGCCAATCATTCAAACTCAATATAAATTAAGCCTTGGAACAGTTGAGTGGATAGTGTCTGCCTTTTTAATTGGCTATGTAGCAGGTCAACTGATTTATGCACCACTTGCAAATCAATTTGGCCGTTTAAAAGCGTTGAGGATAGGACTGGCTATTAACTTGATAGGTATCGTCATTTGTCTTTTTGCCATTGCTAGCCACATGTATTGGCTGTTGATTGTTGGCCGATTAATCACAGCCCTTGGGGCCGCCAGTGGTCTTGTCTGTACATTCATGTTAATCAATGAATGGCTACCTGAACTGCAACGCAAAACGGCTCTATCATACGCTGTATTATCCTTTGCGCTTGGCGCAGGGTTTGCTGTAATGATTGGGGGATGGATTACTGAATATTGGCAATGGCATGGGTGCTTCTGGTTCTTATTAGCACATGGTTTAGTCATGCTTTGGGGAACCCGCGTTTTTAGTGAAACACTGAAAACGCCGAAGACAATTCACCTTCTCACCATTATGCATGACTACTATGAGGCGCTACACTCAACAAAATTAGTTATATTTTCCATCGTAGTCGGTTACTGTGCTGCCATATCCTATTGTTTTGCAGCAGCAGGTCCTCAAATTGCGCATGATTTACTGCGCCTATCAGCCGCTGAATATGGGTATTGGAATGGCCTTAATATCATTGGTATGCTTTTGGGTGGCTTATTTGGAAAACAACTTCTGAACCGCTTATCGGTAAAAACCGTGATTTCGATAGGTTTGATTGGGCTTGCTATCGGCATCGCTAGTTTAGCAGCACTGTGGAATATAGAGAGTCAATCAACCCTATGGTTTTTTATCACTACCGCCAACTTATACCTATTCAGCAGCTTTTTGTTTGCAGGAGGTTCATTTGTAGCCTCTAATGCATTGACTGATAAAGCAAGTACCGCGGCAATGATGAGTTTTGTTAATATGTGTTTCGCAACGATCAGTGTCATACTCATGGGGTATTTGGTGAATAATCCATTGCTTGGATTTATCTTTATTTTGAGTCTTGTTTGGCTGCTGGTAGTAGGACTTTTGTTGATAAAACGGAGCAAACTGTTTTAAACGATCCAACTTTTAAATTATCACTTGGAAAATACATACTGGTCTTAAAAAATGACTTTTATTGTCTAGCGAACTCGTTGTTTCATCAAAAATGATGAAGAGTGGATCTTTCTGAAAAACGCGTGCTATTAACTCTAAATTAAATTAGAGATCAAAGGGACATTTTCATCTGGGTTTGACACAATTTATTTTTATATATGTACAATATAAATTCATTTGATATAATAAAATTTTTTCTACCGGCTTATAAACTTCATTGAACAAATCCATTAATCAAGCCTGAACCTATTTTTTTCTAACTAATATTTAAAAGGTGTTATATATGATGCTACGCAATATCCTAAATGTTCCCAAAAAATTGAATACAATTCCCCAAAGATCGTTTTTTTTTAAAAGCAAAGGTAATTATGATCTTACATCTCCGCTAATCAATGCAGGAATGTTGGGCGCTACATTTATAGCAGTAACTGCCGGGGTAGTCAGCTATCAACTAGGAATTAAGACCGGACAGAATAAAGCTGTTAATCCTAATGATGAGAAAATAGAAACAAGCTCTATAATTAGAAAACCATAATTCTTTGACTGCTTTGTAACATGATGGAGCCAGCGAGTGTAGATTAGGAAAGCACTATGGATGTTAGAATGAGCCGAAATCCGGATTTCACCTCGTTTTACTAATGTTTAACTTTACGGCCCAAAATTTTTTCAGCCCCACTCACAGCCAGTTCAGTTATATATTCATTCAACAAATTAGTAGCATGATGTATCTCTTTTTCAAGAGATACATCCGCATTGCTTAATAACTTTTGGCTTTCTGTCCGTGCCTTAGACTTAGCTTCATCTACAAGCTCTATTGCAGCATGATTAGCCTTTTCAATGATACTTGCAGCTTGTTGTTTTGCTTCTTTTATAATTTCACTTATATGATGCTGGGCTAAGTCTAGTTCTTTATGAGCACGCTCAGATGCGGCCATACCCGCTGCAATTATTATCTGTCTTTCCTCTATAGCGCTCATCAGTGGAGGCCAAACGAATTTCATGGTCGCCCAAATAAATAGCCAAAAAACTATCATTTCTATAATTAATGTAAGATTAGGTGGGAGCATGATATTTCCATTGAAATATTAATAGCCAATATTATATCGATTACTATACATTGAAAAAATAATTTAACTCAAGCATCATGTTTTTATTTATTTAGGATTGCGAATTATGGCTAAATTAGACGATTCTCAGATAATTCACTCTTGGACTATCCTTTAAATATATAAAAATCTATGAACCCAATCATCCTGAAACGGGAAAACCGGCTTCAATAATATTTGAATGTTTTTTAAAATAAGGCCGTTGTTAACAGTGTTATAGAACCGCTGATAAATGGCGCAGGCTCTAAAGCAGCATAAATAGCTATAGAAACACGATCTAATCAGAAAGAAATCAAAATAAGCATTTAATGGTCAAATACGGT
>CANJHO010000079.1 GCA_947474165.1 Legionellaceae bacterium | reverse complement strand
GGAGGGGTGGCGTGGTGGTCTTTGTTTTTCACGCGGAGCTTGCGAGCATGTAAAACGAAGACTACCATGACAGGCCCCCGACACGCCGTGGCTGATTAGGACTTGGCGGAATGTGGGTAATGATAAGGCTCGGGCTCGCCCAAACTCCAGTTAGGGATCTAGCCTTGGTATCTTGGCGGCTGATTGACCATCATCTGCCAGCCATTGACTAGCGGTGCTAAAATAACCGACGACTACGACCAGAGGGAGATCAATGGGTTTTTGCGAATTCGATAAATAGGCTCCTTTTCTGTCAGCTGGATCCACTTGCCTTAGCGTTGTTATCAAATTGCCCTTATCATCAGCAGGGATATAACTCTCACGCCCTGTGAATGGATCGATCCAAGGTTGTCCGGTTTGGCGGTCGATTCTAATCTCTTTAGGTTTGCCGAGGCAATTATCAAGATTAAAATAGCCTGCTAGGGGGACCATTTTTTTTCCTATATGCCCATGAACGAATAAATAGTCGTCATGCTCCAGTCGGCCTGAAATTGCCCCGGTTTCGTATTGTCTATTCCACAATAATTCATAAATCGGGTTTGAAACAGAAGGGTCGGTTCTATCAAAAAAGCTATGAAAATCATATTGTTGCATGTGTGCTGTTGCCCCAGCAGAACGCTGATAAGAGGACACATTAATATAGCATTTAAAAAATGTATTGCTGTTGATGGCTGCAAGGGCTATTTCATTAATCCTATCTATCATGCCAACGATGTTATCCATTGTGTCCCATTTGATGGGCACACCAAATAATATAGCCAATTTTTCAATTGTATAAATATCAATGGGGGCATGGGCATAGATCGTTAGCTTGTCTTTTAACGTATAACCAACCAGAGATAAATGTTTGAGATAGGCATCAGAAAAGATAGCCCTAAAAGTGGATTCTGTTGTAGGAAATTTAGCAAACAAACCAATTAAATTATCTAAAGACTGGGTTTGTCCAGGGCCACCTAGGGTTTTTCTAACGTGTGTTGTAATATATTCTAAGGCAATTAAACCATGGTTAGATAAATGAATACGATAGGCAACCTGTGAATGATGTAGTTTGTCTAAAACTAACGCAGTAAAGTAATCATTAGAACCGCGATCTGCAAATTCATCCCCTATAAAAATTAATAGTCCGGGTTTATTGATAGTGGCTTGGTCGAGAATTTCTTTGAACCTTTCTAATTCATTTAGTGTTAAACACATTGTTTCTTTATCATAAATATTGAGCAATACCTCATAGTCGGCTGCATTCTGTAATGTCATTACGCCAAACAGTCGAAGGATATGAATGAGTTTTATTGCATTCCCATGGAGATCGCCTATGGAAAGAATTCTCTCATTGAGGGGTATTATTTCTCCTGCAAAAGCATTTTTCACCGTGAGATCAGTGGGATAGATGCGTAAATTGTCGATGGCTATTATTTTCATAGGATGCTCGTTTGAAGTATTGTGATGTTGATTTGTTCAGTATGGTAACATATATTAGCACTTTGGTCAAAAAAAAACGTAACTGCAATTTAAAATAACTGATTGAGAGTTGCTGATGTCCCTTTAAATGATATTGTCATTTTTAAGATCAGTGAGATTTAAGACTCTTTTTAAGGGCAGTAATATGGCGATAAGCCTCATTGATTCTATTTACAGCTATTTCACCAATCTCAACTTTTTTCTGAATGATATTGATAATATCCTTGGGATCCTGGGGTGAGTCTGGAAGCTGATTTCCAAAAATAAGCATATCTGCCCCAGCATTAATTGCCATGGTAATAGCATCTTCAGGACTATAGTTGTCTGCAATGGCCTTCATTTGCATGTCATCAGTGATAATGACCCCATCAAATTTTAACTCATGACGTAAGATGCCGGTCAGGATAGTTTGAGATAAAGTTGCAGGCACACCCGATGCATCTAGTTTACGATTGATAATATGTGCGGTCATGACCACACCACAATGCTTAGGTTGCGAGAGTAATTGTAAGTAGGGTATTAGTTCTTGTTCGTGCCATGAATCAGTAACATCGACAAAGCCGAGGTGAGAGTCCGCCGTTGAGCTACCGTGTCCTGGGAAATGTTTGTAGGCACATTGAACACCCCACTGTAAAAATTGTTGTGAAAAGATCGAGGCAAAGGTTGTTACTTCTTCAGGATTCACAGAAAAACTACGCTCATGTTTTCCAATGATGGGGTTTTCGGGGTTAACATCAACGTCTGTTACCGGTGCAAAATCCAAATTAAAACCTGTGAATCTCAATGTGTTTCCCATGGCAGAAGCATGCATTTCAGCTTCTTCCATAGACATTTTGCCTATTTCTTTTGCTGATACTGTAATAGGAAAACCATACTTTTCCTTTAGTCGATTGACCTTCCCTCCTTCATAATCTACAGAGATTAATAGCGGTAAGTCAGCACGGTGATGCGCAATATTGGCTTCATGAGTAACTTGTTTTAATTGATGATTTAACTTATTAACCTGTTCAGGGGTTTCTATGTTCATATCGAATGTTTTATTTCGTGAATTGTAGTCAAATAAAATAACACCACCAATGTTGTCTTCTTCAATGGCTTTTGTAATAGATGACTTAGCATCAATCATTTTCCCTTCAAAACCAATGAGCAGCATTTGCCCGATTTTATCCCGTAAGCTGATATCACTGGCCATTGAAAGTCCAATCCAGAAAAGGAGAATTAAGGTGATGAGCGATCTAATACAATTCATTTATATCCTCTTTTGATAAAACCGATATCTTTGTGATTAAAAAATTAGCATGCATTGTAATTATAAAAAACGATAAAATCAATCAATGTTTGTTTAATGTTTGATCAAAACAACATAACTAAGGGCATTCTTATGTCACAGGCTAGGTCACAGAGGGAAATATAATAACAGCGGTTCTAAACGTAAAATCTATTAATTAACCATAGGGTGCTGATGGTGGTTTTTTTTCAAATTTACTCAAGTTTTATCTAAAAAATACTGTGGTGCGGACGGTTATACTGATGACATCGTTTTAAATCGATAAAGGAGATCCAATGCATCGCGAGCACTTAAATTATCGACATCTAAGGCTAAAAATTCATGCATTAAGGCGGACATGGGCGGGATGGCAGGCTCATTGGGGCTTTGAATCAGGGCTATAGGTTGAACTTGTCGTAATTGTTGATGGGCTATTTTTAATACCGCTTCAGGAATTCCTGCGAGGGCGGCTACCTCTAATCCATAACTCTGACTGGCATGGCCCTCTTCGACTTGATAAAGAAATACAATGCCACCATGGGCAAGTGTTGCTTGCAAATGAACATTGCGGATGCAGGGAAATTCTTCTGGAAGGGTGGTTAATTCTAAATAATGTGTGGAAAATAAGGTGTAGGCTTTAATCGTGTTGGCAAGATAAGCACACGTTGCATAGGCTAGGGCCATGCCATCGTAAGTGCTAGTGCCTCGCCCAATTTCATCAATTAAGACCAAGCTTTGTGCTGTGGCTTGCCTCAAAATATGGGCTGTTTCAGTCATTTCTACCATAAAGGTGGAACGTCCGGCACTTAAATCATCACTCGCGCCGATGCGGGTAAAAACTCTATCAATGGGACCAATGCGCACATTTTCAGCAGGTACAAAACTTCCGATGTGTGCCAAGAGTACAATCAAGGCATTCTGGCGCATATAAGTAGATTTTCCACCCATGTTGGGGCCTGTGATTAATAGAGTATGTTGCGAGGGTTCTAAGTGTAAATCATTGGCTATAAATTGTTCTTTTAATAGCTGCTCGATAACAGGATGTCGACCCTTCTGAATGGCGATGCCTGGGGTTTCAACCAGTTCTGGGCAGTGCCAGTTTAAGGATTCTGCACAAAGCGCGAGGTTGGACAAGACATCAATGAGGCTTAGTGCTTCAGCAAGCCCTGTGAGTTCTTTTACAGATTCATAAATTTCATCTAATAAATGCTCATAAAGCCATTTTTCTCGTGCCAAGGCTTTGATTTCGGCTGAGAGCACCTTTTCTTCAAACGCTTTTAGTTCAGGCGTAATATAGCGTTCAACATTTTTTAATGTTTGTTTGCGTTGATAGTTTAAAGGGGCTTTTTCAGCCTGCGCATGCGATAGCTCAATGTAATATCCCTGCACCCGATTAAAGCCAAACTTTAAGGTGGATAAACCTGAGCGCAGCTTTTCTTCTTGCTCTAAAGCGTACAGTTGTTCCGTGGCATTTTCATTTAATCCACGTAATTCATCGAGCGTTTCATCAAAGTTGTCTGCAATAACCCCGCCATCTCGAATCAGCTGTGGTGGATTGTCAACCAGAGCTTTTTCTAATAATTCATATAAAAGAGGCTGTGGCTTTAGGTTGTGGGCTAATGTTGTGATGAGGGGGGCTTGATGGCTGTTGAGCGTTTGTTGTAGATCGGGCAGTAGGTTTAAGGTAAGACGCAGTTGAATTAGATCACGCGGACGTGCTGATTTTAAGGCAATTCGTGTCAAGATTCGTTGTACATCACCCACATGCTTTAAGGTCGCATGGAGGGTTTCTGCTGTTTGCATTTGAATCAATTCAGTGATGGCGACTTGGCGCGCACGCAGTGCCATATGATCCCGCAGGGGTTTTCCCAGCATGCGTTTGAGTAAGCGGCTGCCCATGACTGACGCTGTGTGGTCAAGGCAATTGAGCAGGCTATGATGCCGTCCACCTTGGTTGTTTTCAAATAATTCTAAATGATGTTGGGTTGCTGCATCTAATTGAAGATAGTCATGACATTGTTGTAGGGTGATGGTGCTTAAATGCGGCAAGGCTTGGCGTTGTGTTATTTGTAGATAAGCCAATAATCCGCCTGCTGCTGAAAAAGCAAGCGGATAGTCAGTCTCTCCAAAGGCTTTTAAGTCTTTCACCTGAAATTGTTCACAGAGTAACCCATGGGCACGCTTTAAATCAAAATCCCAGGCAGGTCTTATTGTTTTGATTTGGGATGCCATGCTCCAATGCGTAGACAAGGGCTCTTGAGTTAAAATTTCTGCAGGTTGTAGGCGGGTGATTTCGGCCGCCAGTTGGGCTTCATCCTGAACTTCTAGTAAATAAAAACGCCCCTCGCTTAAATCAACCCACGCAAGACCAAATTGTTGGCGATGTTGATGAACAGCGAGGAGGAGATTATCATGACGCGCATCGAGAAGGGCTTCATCAGTCAGTGTGCCTGGTGTAATGATGCGAACGACTTGTCGCTCAACAGGGCCTTTACTGGTTGCGGGATCTCCGATTTGCTCACAAATGGCAATGGATTCTCCTTTTTTTATTAATCGGGCCAGATAATTTTCAATTGCATGATAAGGAACGCCCGCCATGGGAATTGGCTTTCCGGCTGATTGTCCTCGATGGGTTAATGTTAGATCCAGTAACTTCGCGGCATGTTTCGCATCATCAAAAAATAATTCATAGAAATCACCCATGCGATAAAGGAGTAGCATGTTGGGATAATCGGCTTTGATGCGCAAATACTGTTGCATCATGGGGGTATGGTTTGTAGACATGTTCTTAAGGTATGATAAACTTGTCAGGATTCTAGCAAATGCTGGGGTATATGTCAGTAAGGAAGCACGCAACAATAACTTACATGATTTGCTGCTCAGCAAAAAATGATTGTAAGATGAGGTGTCAAATTTTGTAAGTTATTGTTGCGCTGCTATACTTGTTGAGCACATATAATTAATAACAATAACTAGGGAGAAGGGTATGAAACGTTTTATCGCATTGGTCGTTGTCGGTGTGGTGTCTTTGGTATTGTCTGGCTGTGGTCAGCAAGCACCGAAACCCACAGAAATGAAAGTTGAAAACACAGTAGCCCCTGCTGAGCATCAAGGTGGTGCGCCTGAAGCCGCAAAACCTGCTGAAGAAGCGCCTGCTGAAGCCGCAAAACCTGCTGAAGCAGCACCTGCTCAATAATCATGGTTTAAGTTTTTGGTGTGGGGCAACTCGCCCACGCAACGAGCCCCGTAAGTTGTTTTTACGGGGTTTTTTTTAGGCACTTTGGGCTTGTCGTATTTTCTCTTGCTTCTCAACTGATTATATCGGGATCTGCCCCGTCATTTTCCGCCTGTTGCATCTCATCAATCAATTGCATCAGTGCGTAGCATAGTTGTTGAGTGCCTTCACCGCTGATTGCAGAGATAGCAAAGACCGGATCTTTCCATGCGAGTCCATCGATGACCTGTTGAATGGCTTTTTCGCGTGAAACCTCATCTGCCAGCATGTCTATTTTATTTAAGACGAGCCAGCGCGGCTTATTGAGTAATTCAGGACTATATGCCCCTAATTCGTTGATAATCACTTTGGCTGATGCAACAGGATCACTGCCATCAAGCGGGGCGATGTCAATCACATGCAATAGGACACAGGTACGAGATAAATGTTTTAGAAATCGATGCCCCAGTCCCGCACCGGTTGAGGCGCCTTCAATCAAGCCTGGAATATCAGCCATCACGAAGCTTTTATAAGCAGCCACACTGACCACGCCAAGGCCTGGGTGAAGGGTTGTAAAAGGATAGTCTGCTACCTTGGGTTTGGCACTTGAAACAGCTCGAATTAGAGTAGATTTTCCGGCATTGGGTAAGCCCAGGAGGCCCACATCGGCTAATACTCTTAATTCTAATCGCAATTGCCGAGCTTCCCCCAGCCCGCCTTGGCTGGTTTGTCTGGGTGCGCGGTTAATGCTGCTTTTATAACGGGTATTGCCTAGGCCATGAAATCCACATTGTGCCACTAAGAGGCGTTCACCCGGGCTTTTGATGTCGCCCAATAGTTCATTTGTTTCAGTATCATAAACCATCGTTCCAACCGGAACGCGGATAATTAAATCGTCACCTTTTTTACCCGTGCAATTGGCACCTCGGCCGCCTTGGCCATTTTCAGCTTTATAATTGCGTTGATAACGAAAATCAACCAGGGTATTCAGGCCTTTGTCGGCTTCGAGAAACACGCTACCGCCATCCCCGCCATCGCCACCATCGGGACCACCAAAGGGGATGAATTTTTCGCGCCTAAAACTAAGGCAACCATTTCCACCTTTGCCTGCTTCAATTTTAATGATTGCTTCATCGACGAATCGCATAATAAACCTAAGTTATAGACTAATAAGTTGTAGACTAAATTCCATGATGCGTAATTCAGGAATTCAGTGCCATAGACAGGGTTCACGGATTACGCGTCGTGGAATTCAGGGTGGCGGCTCGTTTTGTTAATACGTTTGCTGATGATTGTCATTCGTGAATTGAATGCGACTTTGTGAGCATGCGCAGTATAGTACATTAACAGCCTAATTTTGACTTGTTAATCCGAGCCACGACCGTTAGGGAGTGGCTCGGATTAACAAGTCAAAATTAGGCTGTTAATGTACTGAAGTGACATTAGCTTCGGTCACTTTATCACCTGAGGGGGCTGTCTATCCCTCTTGTAGCACTTGAGCAACGGGATCAATCACAACAAATTGGCGGTTTTTAGGCCCCTTGGTTGTAAACTTGACTAGACCGGTAATCAATGCGAAAAGTGTATGATCACGACCTAACCCCACGCCTTCGCCAGGGTGAAAACGTGTTCCCCGTTGACGAACCAAAATCTCACCTGCATTCACGAGTTGACCACCATAGCGCTTAACGCCAAGGTATTTTGGATTCGAGTCGCGTCCGTTACGGGTACTACCACCTGCTTTCTTATGCGCCATTGCTATGCCCTCTTACTGACTAATTGCGGTAATTCTTACCTGAGTGTAATTTTGTCGATGCCCCATTTGCTTCATGTGATGCTTGCGGCGTCGAAATTTAATGATTTTAATTTTTTTATGCCGAGCATGCTCTAATATTTCAGCTTGAACAACTGCTTTGGCTATAAAGGGAGTGCCGCAGGTAACTTTCTCACCATTGGTTAACATGAGGACTTCAGTAAAGTCGTAACTGGTGCCAACCTCAGCTGTCAGTTCTTCTAACTTAAGAATATCGCCTACTTTTACTCGGTATTGCTTACCGCCGGTTTTAATGACCGCATACATAACTATTCTCCAACTTGCCTGCGTGGCTGTTACTCGTTTAACAAAGGAGCGTATTCTATAAAATATTGGCGACGACTTCAAGTTGAATTTTATTTAATGTATAATGCGCCACTGTTGCCATACTGCACGCAGTCGTAAACTGAGCGTAGTATAGATATTTTAGGCACGACTTAACCTGGTCGCAAGGTTAATAATTTTTTATTTAGGAGACTACAATGTCAACAATTATGTTAGAAGCTGAAGCAAGAACGAACACAGGGAGAGGTGCGAGCCGCCGCCTGCGTCGTCTTGAGAACAAAGTCCCTGCTGTGGTTTATGGTGGCACTAAAGAACCCCAATCCATTTTTTTATTTCATAACAAATTAATCAAGGCGCTAGAAACCGAAAGTATTTATTCTAGTGTTTTTGATTTGCAGGTGGATGGAAAAGTTGAACGCGTTATTCTTAAAGATTTACAGCGCCATCCTTATAAACCTGTGATTTTACATATGGATTTGCAACGCGTTTCCGCCAAAGATGTCTTGGTAAAGATGATTCCACTGCATTTTCTTAATGAAGAAGTGGCACCCGGCGTTAAAGAGGGCGGGATGGTTAATCGCACCATGGTTCAGGTTGAAGTCCGTTGTCAAGCGCAACACTTACCAGAATTCATTGAGGTTGACTTGCTGAACATGGCCATTGATGAGGTGATTCATTTATCAGAGATAACCCTGCCTAAGCATGTTCAATTGGCCACAGATATTACTGTGCCGGGCCATGATTTTCCTGTCGTTAGTATTCATTTACCCAAAGTGAGCGCCCTTGATGAAGCGGCAGAAGAAGCTGAAGAAGCTGCTTCTGAGGCTGCAGCGGCTGAATTTGCTGCTGAGGAAACAGTGGTTGATGCGGTGGTGGAAACAGTTGCTGACGATAAAGAAGAAAAAAGCGCTGAATAATTCCAAAGTGCCATCTTGCAGCCGATGAATGTCGGTTGCAATCAACCTTTAGAGTGACTCGCCCATGGCCATCAAACTGATCGTCGGATTACGTAATCCTGGCGCGGCGTATGCCCACACCCGCCACAATGCAGGTGCTTGGTTTGCCCTGGCGTTGGCCGCGCATTACCAAGCTTCGTTTAAAGTGGAAAAAAAATTGCAGAGCGAGTTGGCTAATTTTGAAGTGAACACGCATGCCTATAAAGCCTTACTGCCCTTGTCTTTCATGAACCACAGTGGATTGCCGGTGCTTACCGTTTGTCAGTTTTATCGCATAGAACCCCATGAAATTTTAGTCGCTCATGACGAGTTGGATCTGCCCGTTGGGCGTATCAAGCTTAAAACAGGTGGGGGACACGGGGGGCATAATGGGTTACGTGATATCATTAACCAATTAGGCAGCAGCGCATTTCATCGTTTAAGGGTGGGGATTGGGCACCCAGGTCATAAAGAATTGGTGTTGAATTACGTGTTAGGCAAACCCTCTCAGGCAGACAACACCTTGATAGCGGATGCCATCGATCGTGCGATTAACATCATGCCAACTGCGTTAGCCGGTAGTTTTGAGGTCGCAATGAGCCAGTTGAATGGCTAGTGTATCGTCAATCTTAATGGACTTTATTATCGTTCCTATGCTGTGCCTCTGCGCAGTATAAATCCAAAGAGGAAACAAAATGGGATTTAAATGTGGCATTGTAGGCTTACCAAATGTGGGAAAATCAACCCTGTTTAATGCATTAACCAAAGCGGGAATAGAGGCGGCTAATTACCCTTTTTGCACCATCGAACCCAACATTGGCATGGTCACGGTGCCCGATCCACGCTTAGATGCATTGGCGGCCATAGTGCGCCCGCAGCAGACACTTCCTGCGGTAATGCAGTTTGTTGATATTGCAGGGCTTGTAAAAGGGGCTTCAAGCGGGGAAGGCTTGGGCAATCAATTTTTAGCCACTATCCGTGAAACGGATGCCATTGCCCATGTGGTGCGCTGTTTTGAGAATACGGATGTGATTCATGTCGAAGGGCGTGTTGATCCCTTGCATGATATTGAGGTTATCAATACAGAATTGGCCTTGGCCGATATGGATACTGTTGAAAAAGCCTTAAATAAAGCTGGGAAATTGAGCAAGGGGGGGAACAAGGAAGCCCTTTTAGAGAAACAAACACTTGAAAAAATAAAGGCCCATCTAGACATAGGCCATCCCGTACGGACCTTGGAGCTCTCAGATGATGAGTTGCTTTCGAGTCGACGATTATTTTTACTCACGGCAAAACCCGTGTTGTATATTGCCAATGTGGATGACAATGGGTATGAAAACAACCCATTGCTGGACAAGGTGGTGGAGTTGGCTGCCAAAGAAAAGGCCACTGTTGTTGCCTTATGTGCATCAACTGAATCCGAATTGGTCGAATTAGATGAGGTATCTCGTCAAGAATTCATGGTTGATTTGGGGCTTGCTGAGCCAGGATTAAACCGCGTTATTAGAGCGGGCTATGATTTATTAGGTTTGCAAACCTACTTTACAGCAGGGGTTAAGGAAGTTCGTGCCTGGACCATCAAACGGGGGGCCACTGCACCCCAAGCGGCAGGAGTGATTCACACAGATTTTGAAAAAGGCTTTATTCGAGCGGAGGTGATTGCATACAATGAGTTCATTGGCTGCAAAGGCGAGCAGGGTGCAAAAGAAGCAGGCAAACTCCGCCTTGAGGGTAAAAATTATATTGTCTCTGATGGGGATGTGATGCATTTTCTTTTTAATGTGTGAAAATTTTCCTGGTGGGGAAGGTTATGAGTCAGCTCTCAATATGATTTCTTAGGCTGATTGAGAGGTTACTGGTATGA
Organism: Legionellaceae bacterium; assembly: GCA_947474165.1. Lineage (GTDB taxonomy): Bacteria > Pseudomonadota > Gammaproteobacteria > Legionellales > Legionellaceae > CANJHO01. The sequence continues at coordinate 3,416 of CANJHO010000079.1, read as the reverse complement.
GTTGGTTTTATTAAAGGAAAAGAAAAGATGTTGTCTGTTATTAAACAAATTAAGAGTGTAAAAGAAAGTTTAAGTTTTTTTAAGCATGATACGCATCAAACGATGTTGTTGGTTCTCGATCTGGATAACACAACCATGCAATCTTCAAAAGATTTAGGGGGGGATCAATGGTTTAATGCCATATTGGCGCATGTAACAAAGCATGTCGGTAATTTTGAGGTTGCTTTGGAAAGTGTGTTATTGGTTTACAATGCAGTTCAACATCACATCAAGTCGGAAGCGGTAGAGCCTGGCATCGTTTATATTATTAGAGCGTTACAAGCGTTGGGCGTGCCGGTATTGGGATTAACGGCCCGTAATCTCAGAATTTTAGAGCCAACACTTCGCCAACTCCACGACATTGGTATTGATTTTTCTAAAAATTTGGTTCAACCCGAGGTGTACGATCGCTATGCCCAAGGGATTATTTTTTGCGATGGTGCTAATAAGGGTGATGCCTTGGCAGCATTTTTAAGTCGTGTCGAACATTCTTTAACGCACGTGGTGATGTTAGATGATAAAGAATCGCATTTGAAACATGTCGCAGTAGCCATGAAAAAACTGAACATTCAGTTCACTGGATTACGTTATGGTTTTTTAGATGCGAAAGTTGAAGACTTTAAGATGCATGAGGCGAATGTGCAGTTGGCTCATTTGATAGAATACCTGCCTCCCTCCATCAAGAAACAAATCGAGGGCTTTCAGTTGATAGCCCCAGAAAATGTGGATGAAGCAAAAGCAACCCAAGCCTTGGCGGGACATTTTTTTCATCCAGTGCCTCATGCCCCAAGTGCTATCGTAGAGGTAGAGGGTTTAAGCCCAGGCAGTAGACCAAGGCGCGCGTCTTTTTAGGGTTGATAAGCCGTCCCCGCATCGCCTTTGAAACTTAGGGACTGTAAATAAATAACTCATACAATTTGGCCCTCAGATTGCTGTTAGCTTGAGACGATCAGATCTTCGAAAAGGCGAAGGTGTACTCATTGTCCATCGAGCTTTTTTGAAGATCTGATCGTCTCAAGATGACAGTAAGATGGGATGACGAAATGTACGAGTTATTTATTTATAGTCCCTTATGTGGGGCTCCGGCGTTCTCACGCATGAAACCAATGTGCTGGCACTCCTAGTCAGCAGTTCGATTGCACTGATTAAAGCACTTCTGCTGCCGGGTAATTGATTGATAATGGCGCACTAATCGCACACATTAGGCTTGAGTATTGCGCGGTTGGCGCAAGGTTCAAGCCCTCAGATGCTCAATCAGAAGTGATAGGTTAATCCCACTAGGCCTGCATACATTGAAGGTGATAAGGGGGTCCCATGAAGTTGCGCATTGATATCAAATCGTTTTGATAATTGATAGCTTACCCCAGCAGCAGCATAGGGACTTAAGGTACCGAGATACGAATCAATGGTATATGAAGAAGGGGGTGGAGTGGTTGTAAAGCCTGAAAATTTCTCTTGCTGATTCACATAAGCAAGACCTAATTTCCCAAACAAACTCCAGCGGTCTTTAAAGGGTAATATTCCTTTCACGGCAATGTCTGCAGAATAATTTCCAAATTGGTTAGTGCGATAACCAAAGTACTCTTTGCTCACTTTCCCAAAGTGATTGTAACCTAACTCAAGACCGAAATAAGTATTAAATTGATAACCAATATCGCCGCTGTAAGCAAAGTTTCCATTATGAATAGAAAGCCCCCCGGTTGATCCATACCCTGCATTACCATCAATGTATACACCTGATTCCGCATGAACATCCATGTTAACTATTAGCCCAACTAGCAGTGCATTTATAATTAACTTTTTAGACATAACCCACCTTTTTTATTAAAATTTTAACTAGCAGCCTATTTTTTCCCGCAAGTGATCAACCCGTGATCACCCGGAAGTATTATAAATTTTATTTAATCAAAGTCAATCCGACTTTAAAGAGATACCGGTTATATCGCCATTTTTTGTCGGTGGTGTTCCTGTTTGTGAGAAGGGGGAAACCCATTGGGATGCAGGATTTACTGATACGCTGTCAGTGTCGGTGGTTTGTAAATGGGACCAGTTTAATTGAAGGTGAGTTCCTGAATTTTGAAAAACATAATGGGCGCCTAAATTGAAACCTGCTTCGTAGTTTGGATTGATTGCTTCAACACGGATGCACGCAATGATTCTCACTGGCCCCTGACAATGACGGCAAACGGTAATCTCAATGTTGAACACTCGCTTTAATCTCATCGCCCAGTTCATTTTTCCACGGCGGTCTTCATCCTCCGGGAGAGATTTTGTTTTAGCACTTCTTTGTGCTTGTTTTTCTTTTGCGTCACTTGTCACTTTGGCGCAGTGCGCGCTGTTTGGTGCAAAGCCTTCTCGTTCAAGAAGCCGGGCGATTCACTCACTAATCCGATGTAGCAGTCTCAGCATTTCGCCTGAGAGGGGCGTTTCAATCTCATGAAACTTACCAGTCCCAACTTCAGAATTAACCTCATAAACCCCATCCAGGAACAACATATGAAAGTGGATATTTATATTAAGTTCTTTGGGCTAAAAGGAGACTTTAGTCGGTATCAAAACTATTTTTGGTAAAATTTAAACCATACCTGTGTTTTTTAAGCTGACATACAACTTAAGCGGGAATTACTGCAGGGTTCCATGTATTTACTGTATTTTCTTGTGAAAAAAACATCAATATGATAAAATATTGAGCTTGAATTATTCTGAAGACAATGTTTTTAATAAATTTAAAGTCTATCTTTAATTTTTCATGAGCAACAGCAGGGTAATGATGTTTGATAAGATATAAATTTTGAATGAAGCCAATCATGTTTTGTAAATAATGGAGAAATGTAAATGTTACGATTAACATATCCTTCTGGGAAGTTAGATAAAACTTCACCCAGTGGAGCCTCAATGAATGATCAACAAGAACACTCATTACCCACAGGCGGCTTGCGAAAAGATTTACAGAATACAGAAACACTCACACCAGTTGCAGACATAACCTTGATGAATAAAGAAAGCACTTTGTATTCTTTGAGACAATCTCTGCATACTAGTTTTACAGTAGAGCCTCCAAACGGAATCAAACATTTTACTTTTCATCCGTGTTCCAATGAAGAAGACTACTGGAAAATCTTTAAGTGCTTAAAACATGTTCGGTCACATGCAAATTTAACTCATTTGCGGGCTGGTTTACTTTTTGGTGAATCGAATTTTTTATCTTTATTGCCTATCCTGGCTGAGCTAGTGGATGTCATATTATTAGCTGATATTGAAGCGGAATTACACGAACATACTTTATTCCTACTAACTACCTTTATAGAATCAACATCAACAAAGGAATTTCTTCAAAATTATTGTCGCAATAATCCAAATTCTAACTTTTCACTTGG
>CANJHO010000078.1 GCA_947474165.1 Legionellaceae bacterium | reverse complement strand
CATTACATTTCGTTTTTAAGTTTGGCTATGAACGCTTCAGACAACCCAGTAAATCTAAGAATTTTATCTAGTGGCTCATTATCTTTTAGCATGTGAATGGCTATCTCAGCTTTACCTTCAGTCTTACCTTCAGCTTTACCTTCAGCTTTACCTTCAGCCAATCCCTCAGCATACTTATCCATAATCAATGTTTTTTCTCGGCTAATTTGATCCCAATAACTGTCATAAAGATTAAGCTCGCCTGGGGTATAAGCGGATTCTTCAGCAAGTTCTACGGCTTTTGCTATTTCAGGTATATCGAGCAGTTCTTGTGAAACGGTCGTTGTTTTTTCACCAATTTCACGTAAAAAACGTAACCATAATAATCGAAGTTGTTTCTCTTCTGATGATTGAATAGGAAATTTAGGTAGTTCAATAAAAATAAGTTGTAAATGTTCAATCAAATCACTGTGGCTAGCATCACCTTTTTTTACCAGTTGATAGTGGTGATACCAATCAGAGGTTGTTGTTTCATAAATCTCAGCGACGATACCTAAACCATAAACCGGTTGAAGTAACTTATATTCTTCTCCCTTTTCCAGCTGTTTTACAAATGCTTGGCTCGTTCCAAATAATAATCGTTGTTTAAAATGATCAGTCCAATTCATTTGCATCTCAACGATAAAAACCCTTCCTTGTGCATCCGTACATTTTACATCAGCAATGGTGCGCTTGAATTCAGGAATGGCTGGAACTTGTTCGTTTTGCAGATAAGTCAAGCTAACAATAGGGCTATTAGGGGATAATGGAAGCAACGCATTTAAAAAACTGATGAGTAACTTTGGATGATCACCAAATATTTTCTTAAAAACCACATCAGCTTTTGGATCAAGGTATCGTGACATAATGTTTTATCTCTTCTTAAGAATAATGCAATAGATACTGTGCGCAGTATAACGGGAAATGAATGCCATTAATTTAATCATATGGTTTATTATACTATAAAAAATCCAAAATTCATTGGGAATATGCAAGCGTTTAATTTGAAATTAGAATTAACTCCACACAGGTTCAGTCATTTTTCAAACATAAAAGCTAACATAAAATGATACAATTTTGACCATATACTGCGCACGGTCACAATTTTTAAGTTGTGCAATTTAAAAATTTTTGCTATAGTGAGCACAACATATAAATTGTGCTTGGATCTAATAGTGAATGGCAAAGAAGTCATAGCAATTCTAAGGAAACATGGTTGGAAACATACGTCTACACGAGGAAGTCATTATAAAATGGAAATAGAGGGATTGCGTTCTGTGCCCATCCCTGTTCACGGAACAAAAGATTTAGGAATCGGCCTTTTGAAAGCTATCGAAAAACAAACGGGCGTTAAATTGACTGAATAGAGGTGAATAATGAATGAGCTCTTTGAATTAAGTTATGGTGCAAAAATAAAGCCTGATGGTGATGGTTATCTAGTTACCTTCCGTGATATTGAAAATGCATTTACTTATGCTGAAACCTTAGATGAAGCCATATTTAATGCGCAAGAAGTACTTGATTTAATGCTTCTAGATAGACTGGAAAAGGATGAAAAAATTCCTATGCCTTCAAAATTAAAAAGTGGAGAAATTGTCATTGCAGCCAGTCCTGAAGTGGTGGCACCAGCATTACTTCATATTTTAAGAACATTGAACCATCGTACTATGGCGGATGTAGCAAGAACAATGGGTGTATCGTATCAAAGCTATCAACGTATAGAATCTGGTAAAAATTTAACAATGAAAAGTTTGAAAAGAGCCGCTTTAGCATTGGGCTCTATTGTAGAAATTAGGTTACGTAAAATTAAAACCGCTTAGGTCGTTTATCAATATACTGCGATCGGGACAAAACTGCGGTTTTGCCACAAGCGCAGCATCATATTAGGCCAGCGCCGCCACCGGCGCATAACTTCGCCGATGAATGGCACAAGGCCCTAATTGTTTTAAAGCCGCACGATGCACTGCGGTGGGATATCCCTTGTGTAAGGCAAATCCATACCCAGGATAGAGCGCATCCATTTCCTCCATTTCACCATCCCGTAAAACTTTTGCTAAAATAGAAGCCGCGCCAATCTCTACAATCAGGCTATCGCCTTTAACGATGGCCTGACAAGGGATCATGACCGATGGTGAATATAGGCCATCCACTAACACTTTGTCCGGGCAAATGGATAATCCCTCAATGGCCCGCTTCATGGCCAATAGCGTCGCATGATGAATATTCAAGCGATCAATTTCTTCCACTTCCGCACGCCCATACGCATAACAAAGCGCCCGCTCACGAATTTCTATTGCCAATTGTTGCCGTTTTAAGGGACTCAATTTTTTTGAGTCGGTCACCCCTTCAATGGGTGCGCTTAAAATCACCGCAGCGGTCACAACAGGACCAGCTAAGGGCCCACGCCCTACTTCATCCACACCAGCTATTAACATATCTAGAATCCTTATCGCTCGCCACCATCAATCAATACAGTAAAAGATGAGCCTTGTTGTTATTTTTCTACAAAGAAGCGCATGATACTGATTTTTTAAAAAGCTTGACAGGCATGGCGTAAATTAATTAGTTTGTTAATTCCCCTCTCTATGATGATGTTTCCCCATGCGTATTTTCTTTCTGGCCCTGCTGCTGATAATACAACCTGCTTATGCAAATATTCATTTTTTAAGTATCTCAGATATTCATTATGGCGAGAACATTGTCACTAAAGATGGAACCGATACGAATAAAACGTTGTTAACAAAAGCACTTGATCAGTTTAGCCAGCTTGTAAAAAAAGTTGATTTTGTACTGTTCCTAGGTGATCTTCCAGCCCATTCAGTGCTCTATTCAACAAAAAGCACAGCTTATCTCAAAACTGTATTTCATGCTTTATATCAAGCCAATAAAAGTGATAAACCCATGTTTTACATCACCGGTAATAATGATTCCCCCCGGGGTAATTACTTACCATTCTCTTGGAAAGGCGAATCGCCTCTAACTTTCGCCAATGATTGGCAGGGCGCTTGTGCACATTGTGAGGGTTTAATTATCGATGGAACCCACATGCAAGATAAAGGCTATTATTCAAGTTATGTCATACCAGGCAATCAAGATATTATCCTTATCGCCTTAAACACCGTGCAGTTTGCAAATACCCCCTTCTATAGGTCCGAATATCCCAATCAAGATAGAGATGCGCTCCCTCAGCTCCATTGGTTAGATGAGCAATTAAAAACACACCCTGCCAAGCAAGTATTGATAGCCATGCACATACCCCCAGGAAAGAATTACAAAGGGCGGGCACTGTGGCGCGAAGCATATACAAAGCAATTCATCAACATTCTCAATCACACTCTCCCAAAATATGAACAAATTACCCTGCTAACTTCCCATACCCACATGGATGACATTCGTAAGATTAAATTAAAAGACGGCACCGCCATTTACGCCTATGCCACCCCATCAGTGAGTCCATCCAATCATAACAATCCTTCGATGAAGGTATTTGAGTTAAATGCCAGGCTGCAACTTCAAGACTATGTCACTTATTACACCACAAGCTATACAGAATGGACCAATGACCATTACCAGGCTAAAAAAGATATTTTTCCACAATGCCAGACCAAAGAACCCATGGAAAACTGCCTTAATCATTATAATAATATCCACCTTTGCAACGCATTAAATAAAGGGCAGTTTTATGGGTCTAAAAGTCCGCGGGTAGATGGGTCGGTTTGTGGGGTAACTTATCCGGTGAATTAAGAACCATTCTCGCCTCTCTCAAGGAAAGTATTTACCTTAAAAATTAAGCATGGTATCCTCGCCTGCGTGAGGAGTCATTCATAATAGTTCTTGACGAGGCACTGGGAACAAGTACAAAAATTTTATAAGGTATTACAAATTATGTCGACGGAGCATCTAACCTTCTCCTCTTTGGAAGTTGAAATACCTTCCACACAAGATGCGATATTACCCCCGATTGATCCCAAAAAACTAGCTTGGCAAGACCTTAAAGAAGGGATCCAAAAACGACAAATTTGGTTCATGCTGGCCTATCAAGACATTAAGGCAAGGTATCGACGTTCCGTTCTAGGCCCACTTTGGCTAACCCTTAGCATGGCAATTACTGTCTATTCGATGGGTTATTTATATTCACAACTTTTTAATGTTGAACTGCAGCACTATTATCCATTTCTCGTTGCAGGCATGTTGGGTTGGTCTTTAATTTTAACCCTTGTGATAGACTATACGGATGGATTCCTTCATGCCCATGCATTAATTAAACAAATCAAGCTCCCCTATAGCTTGTATATACACCGAATTGTCGCGCGTAACTTATTGATTTTTTTCCACAATATACTGGTAATGATTCCTATTTATATTTTCTTTCATCATGACGCCCCCGTGAATGTTTACACCTTGCTACTCCTCCCTGCATTAGCTATTTTGTACCTTAATGCATTTCTTTATGGCACGGTAATTGCCATGGTCAGCGCACGATATCGCGATGTTTCACAAATTATCAAAAGCTTGATGCAAGTCATATTTTTTCTCACCCCTGTGATGTGGCAACCCCAAGGCCTTCTGGGTAAAAAACATATTTTTGTTGAATTAAACCCATTTTATGCCTTTCTTGAGCTCATTCGCGCCCCCCTGTTGGGAAAACTTCCAACACAAAATAACCTTGGCGTTATTTTAGGCGTCACAATCCTCGGGTATTTATTATATTCTAAAATATTCACCCGATTCCGATCCCGTATTATTTATTGGTTATAAACGAAGAGCATTATGGCATCTATAGAATTACGACAAGTTACAATTGAATTTCCCATTTACAATATGAGCTCACGCTCTATGAAAAAGGATTTTTTACGCCTGGCAACCGGTGGTAATGTGATGCGTGACAACAAACAACATGTTGTGGTTCGCTCTTTGAATAACATCAATTTAACCCTTCAACATGGGGATCGCATCGGCCTAATTGGTCATAATGGTGCGGGAAAAAGCACCATGTTGCGGCTTTTGGCAAAAATATATGAACCAACCTACGGACAAGTCAACATTGATGGATACATTTCACCTATGCTGGATCTCATGCAAGGCATGGATTATGAAGCTTCGGGACATGACAATATCCTCATGCGTGGCATTATTTTAGGGCTTACTCATAAAGAAATTACAAAACAAATTGACGATATTGCGGAGTTAACCGGTTTAGGCGACTACCTCACCATGCCCGTAAGAACATACTCTGCTGGAATGATGCTACGCCTTGGCTTTGCCATTGCATCAAGCATCAAACCTGATATTTTATTAATTGATGAGGTCTTTGGTCCTGGTGATTCCGCCTTTGTAAAGAAATCCCAAGAGCGCATGGTTCAATTACTGAACCAATCCAGCATTGTCGTCATGGCAAACCACTCTGATGATCTTATTCGCGAATTTTGCAACAAGGTTTTGTTATTGGAAAGTGGGCGTGTAAAATTCTTTGGTTCGGTAGATGAGGCTTTTGCCTTATACCATGCAACGAATGTCTCTGCTTAGTGACACGAACCAAACACCTAAATGTACCGCTTAAAATAATTTATAAGGACTAATTGCTGAATGAAATCTCTTACGATAAGCATGAGACTTAGCTTTAAAATCTTAAAAATTTTTGGTAGGAAGTTAGGTGATCTCAATCAATATAAACCCCGTCCCTTAAAACTACCAACCCAATTTCCAACAACGCTCACAAACGCCCCTAAAATTTCAATTGTAACCCCTTCATTTGGGCAAGGAAATTATATTGAAAAAACAATAAAAAGCATCCTAGATCAGAACTATGCGAATCTTGAGTATTTTGTTCAGGACGGCGGCTCTAAAGACAATACCGTAGAAATACTAAAACAATACGAACATTTACTGACAGGTTGGACATCAGCGCCTGATAAGGGGCAATCTCATGCCATCAACCTTGGCTTCAGCCATATTACCGGTGAAATCATGTGCTGGCTAAATTCTGATGATTTATTGCTACCTGGCACGTTGACCTATGTCGCCAATTATTTTAATACCCACCCAGAAGTCGACATCATCTACGGCAATCGCCTCATCATCAATCAAGATGATATGGAAATTGGCCGCTGGATTTTACCAGGACACGATGAACGAGTCCTTTCATGGGTTGACTACATCCCTCAAGAAACCCTGTTTTGGCGTCGACGCATCTGGGAAAAGGTAGGTGCTAAAATAGATGAGTCCTTCTCTTTTGCTATGGATTGGGACCTACTTTTGCGTTTTCGTGAAGCAGGCGCAACATTCGCACACCTGCCTTATTTTATAGGTGCTTTTAGAGTCCATGAACAGCAAAAAACATCTGCTGTCATGGCCACAACGGGCCTTCTAGAAATTAATCGCCTAAGAGAACGCATACTAGGACGATTACCCACACGCCAAGCCACGTGTAAAGCGGTTCTACCGTTTATGATTCGACACATGGCTGCAGAATTCGCCTTTCGAATCAAAAATCTTTTTCATCAAAATGAATATCATGCGCTTTTTCCAGCGAATAAATCCCCTGAACAATTATCGGAGTAAACGATGAAAGCAGTTATCCTTGCCGGTGGTTTAGGCACACGCCTGAGTGAAGAGACCGATCTAAAACCAAAGCCCATGATTGAGATCGGTGGAAAACCTATTATTTGGCATATTATGAAACAATATGCGGCCCATCATATTAACGATTTTATTATTTGTTGTGGTTACAAGGGCTATGTTATTAAAGAGTACTTTGCGAACTATTTTTTGCATATGTCTGATGTAACCTTTGATTTGCGTGAAAATTCAATGCAAGTTCATAACAAGCGGGCCGAGCCCTGGCGTATTACCTTAATCGATACAGGCGATAACTCCATGACTGGTGGAAGGCTCGGTAGAGTTGCTCATTATATCCAGGATGAAGAACTGTTTTGTTTCACATATGGCGATGGCGTGGGCAATGTAGATATTACGGGATCAATTGAGTTTCACCGCACCCATGGAAAATTAGCAACATTGACGGCAACCTATCCTCCGGGACGCTTTGGGGCCTTAGAAATTACAAACACCGTTGTCAATAGCTTCAAAGAAAAACCAAGTGGCGATGGTGGCATGATCAATAGTGGTTTTTTTGTTCTATCACCAGAGGTTCTTAATTATATAGATAGTGATGATTGTATTTGGGAACAAAACCCACTGAATCAATTAGCTGCCGAAGGACAGTTAATGGCCTACGAGCACCACGGTTTTTGGCACCCAATGGATACCTTGCGAGATAAAATTCATTTAGAATCACTCTGGAAGGAAAAACGGGCTCCTTGGAAAATATGGGACTAAATTCGATGATCACCAATGATTTTTGGCAAGGCAAGCGCGTATTAATAACAGGACATACTGGCTTTAAAGGCAGCTGGCTCTCTATGTGGTTACACCATATGGGTGCAATAGTACAAGGATTTGCACTAGCCCCTCCTACAAAGCCCAGTTTATTTATAGAGGCTAAATTAAACGAAAAAATATTATCCGAAGAAGGTGATATTCGAGATGAAGCGCACCTTTATCAAAGCATTCATCAATTTAAACCAGACATTGTTTTTCATATGGCGGCCCAATCATTGGTTCGCTTATCCTATGAATCGCCTGTGGAAACCTATAGTACCAATGTGATGGGAACCGTCTCACTATTAGAGGCAGTTAGAAAAGTTGGAACAATTAAAGCAGTAGTGAATGTGACCACTGATAAATGCTATGAAAATCAAGAATGGCTTTGGGGATATCGTGAATCCGAACCCATGGGCGGATATGATCCCTACAGTAGCAGCAAAGGCTGTGCCGAATTAATCACAAGCGCTTATCGGCGTTCTTTTTTTAATCCAGAAAAATACAGTAAGCATGGGTGTGCATTAGCAAGTGCCAGGGCAGGTAATGTCATTGGCGGGGGAGATTGGGCATTGGATCGCCTAATTCCGGATATATTAAAAGCATTTTCCAAACATGAAATAGTCCAAATTAGGAATCCCAACTCAATTCGCCCCTGGCAACATGTATTAGAGCCGCTATCTGGCTATTTAATGCTAGCAGAAAAGCTTTACAATGAAGGCGTCAACTTTGCTGAAGCTTGGAATTTTGGCCCGAAAGAAGAAAATTCCCAATCAGTCAAATGGATTGCAAACTGCCTAGCCTCTCAATGGAGCGATAACGCCGCATACCAGATTACGACAACTGTTCAACCGCATGAGGCTAATTTCCTAAAACTCGATTGCTCTAAAGCAAAAATAAAATTAGGTTGGCAGCCTCTATGGGGACTTCATCATGCATTAGATCGTACCGTTAATTGGTATAAGGCATGGCTGGGAAAATCGGATATGTATCAATATTCGATTGATGAAATTCGTGATTATATGCGTTCACAATCTAGCATTTGTTCACAAGGGTTATGAATCATTTCATACCATAAAATCTCAATCTTTAATTTACATAGATACCTCATTCTGATAAAGTTCAGCGCTATATTTCATCAAATAAGAAATAAAAATATGAACTGTCGGAGTTGTGAAAGCGCTCATGTAACATCTATTCTTTCATTAGGCCAAATGCCATTAGCTAATCGGTTATTAACATCCGAACAACTGGCTGACATCGAGCCTAAATTTAATTTAGAAATCATGTTATGTGAAAATTGTGGACTTGTTCAGCTGAAGGATTTAGTTAATCCTGAGGTCTTATTTAATGAGTATCTTTATTTCTCTTCAAATTCTGTCACCATGCTTGAATCAGCAAGCCAACTGGTTGACAAACTAATCAAAGATTTACCAAAAAATGCTAAAATAATAGAAATAGCCAGTAATGATGGTTATTTATTACAATATTATCAAAATAAAAATTTTGATGTACTTGGCATCGAACCTGCACAAAATATTGCAGCCCATGCCAATGCTAAGGGCATCAACACACGAGCTGAGTTCTTTACTTCAGCGCTTGCAGACACCCTTCTAAGTGAAAATATACAAGCTGACATCATTCATGCTAATAATGTGATGGCACACGTGCCCAATATTAATGACTTTATTTTAGGCATTAAAAAACTCCTCACCCCCAAAGGTAAGGCAATTATTGAAGTGCCCTATTTACTTAATCTAATTGATGAGTTCAAATTCGACACCATATACCATGAGCACGTCTATTACTTTGCCCTAATACCTTTATTAGCCCTATTTAATCGACATCATTTAATGATCCTTGATGTTGAGAAAATTTCAATCCATGGCGGTTCATTGCGTTTATATATTGGTCACCAAGATCAAAGAAAGCCATCCCAGGCCGTATCAGATATAATTGCACATGAGGCCTTATTAAATATCAAGCAGCCATCGTATTATGAAAAATTTTCACAAGGTATTACACACATTAAAAATACGCTTCATCAACAACTGCAAACTTTAAAAGATCAAAATAAACGAATCGCAGCTTATGGTGCTTCAGCAAAAGGCACTACCTTATTGAATTATTTTGGAATCGGCAAAGAAACAATTGATTTTGTAGTCGATGTAAGCCCTTTTAAACAGGGATATCATACGCCAGGCACCTATTTAAAAATAAATCCAGTTGACCATTTAATAAAAGAAAAAATAGATTATACCCTGCTATTAACCTGGAATTTTTCTGAAGAGATATTAAAACAACAAGAAGAATATAGAGCTGGCGGTGGTAAATTTATTATACCAATCCCCGAAGTGATGGTTGTCTAAATGAAATTTAAAGAATTGCCTTTAAAAGGTGCTTATCTAATTGAACTGGATTTAAAAGTTGATGAGCGAGGGTTTTTCGCGAGAACATTTTGCACTAAAGAATTTATGGCACAGGGTTTACAAAATACTTTTGTACAATGCAGCACCTCTTTTAATTTAAAAAAGGGGCTTATCCGCGGCTTACATTACCAAGCCCACCCCTACCAAGAAACTAAAATTGTACGTTGCACTCAAGGCTCTATTTATGACGTACTAGTCGATTTAAGACCAGAGTCCCCCACTTATAAAGAATGCTATGCAGAAGAGTTAAGCTCATCGAATGGTAAAATGTTATATATTCCCCAAAATTTTGCACATGGATTTCAGGTGTTAGAAAATAACAGTGAAGTATTTTATATGATGGATGAATTTTATGTCCCTGATTCAGCGCGAGAGTTATCGCCATTCACTGATGACATAAAAGCATTGCATTGGCCACTAGAAAGGGTCAATTAATATCATGTCACGCGTGTTAATAACAGGCGCCACAGGTTTTATAGGCCGAGCTTGCTTGAACTCCCTAAAAAAAACCAATTTAGAAATTCATGCAACGCATCGAAATAAACCGCTTATCAACAATGAGATATCCTGGCACCCCTGCGATATTTTAAATCCAATTGAAGTATCCGCATTAATCAATAAAATAAAACCCGATTATCTTCTCCACTTAGCATGGATTGTTGATCATGAAATTTATTGGACTTCAGAAAAAAATATTAATTATATCGTTGCAACCATTCACTTGTATAAGGAATTTAGTTTACAGGGTGGTAAAAAAGCAATTTTTCTCGGAACCTGTGCAGAATATGATAGTTCTCATTCAATTTGTGAAGAAAATACCACCCCATTAAACCCAAGCACCTTATATGGCCTTTGCAAAAAACAAACCATAGAGCTCTTAACGCAACTAAAATGCCAAGAACCAAGTCATGCGGACTTTTCTTGGGTACGCCTATTCAATATCTATGGTCCCTATGAGCATCAGGAGCGCCTAATACCTTATCTGTTTTCTTCATACTTGCAGGAAAAAATACCTATTTTAGAAAGCCCTTACAGCATACGAGACTATATACACGTCCAAAATTTAGCGGATATCTTAGTATGTTTACTTAAGAAAAATTCACCTCCCATCATCAATGCTGGAACGGGCAACAAACTATCTATAGAAGGTTTAGCTAAAATTATTCATGCCCGTTTTTTTAGAACTCAAATACCCACTTACCAAGTTACAAATAATTTAAAAAAACCTGATTGCTTTATACCTGATCTTACTATTTTGCAAAAATTAAATATTCAAACACCCCTATCATTTGAATCATCGTTAGATAATACTTTCGAATGGTTTAAATCTCAAAGTCCTGCATATAAAAAAATAAATATGAATTGTGAGTCCTATGATAAAACGAATTAAAAGCCATTTAAAAAGGGTATTAAATAAAACAAATTCCGATCATATTCGATATCATACTTTTCAATCAATAATGCTTGAGCAAAGAGCTAAATTATATACTGAAGAACAGGAACCAGGCTTACTTTCAATTGTAACATCTGTATGGAATACAAACCCGACCTATCTAGAAGAACTTGTCTGCTCAATTATCAATCAACAAGGGGGCGCCCATTTTGAGTGGATTATATTGGACAATGGCTCCACTACTCAGGAAACAATAGATTATTTAAAAACATTAAATCAACACCCATTTATAAAACAATATCGTATAGAAAAAAACTTAGGCATCATCAATGGAATGCGGTTCCTTTTAGAGAATGCTACAGGAAAATATATTATCCCTATGGACTCAGACGATTGTTTGTATCCAGATGCAATCAATATAATTACCTCCTTTATTAAACAAGAGCAATATCCAGCCCTACTCTATTCTGACGAGGATAAAATAAAACCTGATGGAAGTTATGGATGGCCCTATTTTAAACCCAGCTGGGATCCTATCCTATTTATTAATACCTGTTATATTGCACATTTATGCGTAATTGATAGGCAGCTAGCCATAAAACTTGGGGCCTATACCGATTCAAAAGCAGATGGAAGCCATGATTGGGATACCTTCGTGCGCTTTTATAATGCGGGTTTTAATCCAAAACATATCTCAGAAGTAATTTATAGCTGGCGGATGCACTCCCAATCAACTGCCATGAACATGAACTCTAAGGATTATCTAGAAACATCACAACTTACCGTATTAAATCGATTTCTTGCAGCACAACCTCATAAAGAACGGTATTACATTGATAAAAGCCCTTTATTTTCTGAAGGCCTTAATTGGTGGATACGACGTCATTCAGTTGCTACAAGGAAGATTTTAACGATAGTCTTTGTAGATGACCCTTCATCTTACTCCCCATCAATTTATCAATCAAATAACTATCCTTTATACGAGATAAAAGCCTTACCTTTAAATACATCAATAGTGTCTGAACTATTAAAAATAGCACTAGAAGAAAAAGAACATAACACCCTAATTCATTGTATTTGGCAAAAATTGGAATTACCCAAACAAGAATGGATTAACGAAGTATTGCTACACTTTGAACTTTTTCCTGATACAGTCGCTTTAGGAGGCCGTGTTTTTGGTCCGCAAGGTCAAATAATCGCTGCTGGAAACTTTTTTGGATATGGAAAAGGGTGTGACTGCCCAGATGAATCTAGACCTTTTTATGACCGTGGTTATTTCGGCCGTTTGTGGAAACCACATAGTGTAGGAAGTATCTCCTCACAACATATTGTTTTTGATGCGAAATTTCTTGGTGAATTCCTTGGAACATGTATTAATTCTTTTATTTCCATTTATTATTTAGGCGAATGGGCTGGTGCGTATGCTAGAAGAATGAATAAACGGGTGGTTTATACGCCATTCTTTTCTTCAGTAACCTCTGCAAATTGGTATAAAAAAGTAACATCTCAAGAAAAAAACTTATTTAATAAAGCAAACACTGATCTTTACACAAATGAGTATTATTTATCTAAACATATCAATGCAACAGGAAAAGTCTCATACGGCCCATGGTCAATGAAAATGCGAAAAAAGCATTTAGAATCATTGGATTTCAAATAGAAAATAGACTATAAAAATTAACTGGAAGGACAAGATGAAAGCTAATTCCCCCTTATTCACTATAGTAATGCCTACACGTAACCGAGCCCATATTTTATCTAATGCTTTACGTAGCGCTCTTAATCAAACATTTGATGATTATGAAATTATTGTCATGGCAAATAACTGCACGGATAATACAAAAGAAGTTGTAGCGTCACTGGCCACCTCTCGTGTTCATTATTATGAAACAGATAAAACCCTGTCGATGCCAGACAACTGGGAATATGCTTGGACAAAAGCCACGGGTAAATATGTAACTTATTTAAGTGATGACGATGCTCTAATTCCCTCTGCATTACAACTACTGGCAGAACAAGCCTTAGAGGGAAATCCCCCTGTTGTCAGTTGGGAAGATGGCATTTACTATTACCCCAATGAGACGGATCCGAATGTACAAAACAATTTATTATTATTATTCTTTTTTGGTCACGTCTTAGTTGAAGATGTAGACTCTACAACACTACTCGACCAATTAGCAAAATTAGAATTTAGCTGGACTGCCTCCATTCCTAAAATGAACAACTGCGCTGTTAATCGTATTTTTTGGGAGGAATGGCGCGATCGTCTAGGTCGTTTGTTTTTTCCAATCGCGCCAGATTACTCATTTGCATGGATTTCAACGCAGATCTGCCCAACCATTCGAATCGTTAGACGTCCTTTGAGTGTCCGAGGAATTTCAGATAATAGTATCGGATCGGATGGTAATCTAGGTAGTGCGGGTCAGGCTTTTTTTAAAGAGTTTGATAAAATTGATTTCTTTTCCGAATCACCTATCAATCTTCCTACCTCCATGAATATTATCGTTTCAACTTTTGCACAAATTAATGCCGCATTTATAAAATGCGGTAAATCACCTAAAGTTGTTGATAAACAAGCTCTGATTATTGCACTGACTAAACAAATCATCGAATTTCGTCATTTACTACCTGACTATCAGATATACCTTAACAAGCTAATCAACACTGCCAATAATATCTCCAATGAATTTAAGCAGCAAATTGATGGCATTACAACTGAGCCTGAAAATATAAAACAAGTTGAATCTGCTTTAGCATTACAAAAACGCATTCAAAAATCCGCATTAACTTTCCCCATAAGCATTAAAAGAGAAATGATAGCTCACAGCAATGATTTACAATCAGCTCTTTGTACTCTTGGGTTAAGAAATGATGTATTAGCTGACCGGAATTGGGCATGTGTCTATGTTTTTGGTGATGCACTAAATTGCAAAAATATTTATGAAATGAGCCTATACGTGGATCTCTATTATGACCTACTGATTCGTGGTCGCAATAAAAAAATTAAAAGAAAGTCAATGCATATTAAGATGATAGCAATAAGATCCATCAAATATCTAAAAAATAAGCTATATAAATAAAACACTAAATTTTTAAATCAACAATTATCTGATTTAGGTTTTAACATCGGACCTAATATTTTGAAAATAAGGCGCTGATATACCCATAAATATGTAACTTCTAACTAACCTCAACATTTTTCCCTTCTCCCCGGACACGCTGAGAAAATACCCGTAGGACAGATGAGAGACTCCTGAATAGTTATTTAGAATTTATATAATTTATCAGTCAACCTGATGAAAAACATCTAAAATACTCTTAAAGTTCCCTTCGATAATTTTTGATTCACCCTGGCATGGGTGAGAAAAAAAATAAGCCATCTTGGTTGCCCAAGTCTTACCTGCTTGCTTTCTAAAAATTTTAAGATATAGAGAAATAGAAAAAGGCACTACAAAAAGAAATCGTTCAATGTTAGATAGTTTTTTGGTAACTTTAAACAAATCTTTAAAATTAACGCCCTCACCACACACAAAT
>CANJHO010000077.1 GCA_947474165.1 Legionellaceae bacterium | reverse complement strand
TTAAAAAATCGAAAAATACAACTATAACAGAGAAAATGATCGCATAATCAGACAAATTGGATAAAAAGTCAGATTGACCGGGTTCGGGCGGGCTCGGGCTCGCCCACGCTCACGGGCTCGTATTAGATCGTGGTTTGTCCAAACTCCAGTAAAGCCAATACCTCATCAATCCTTGCAATGACAGCAGCAACGCTGATTAATTGCATGGTGTCCAAGCCATGTGCCTGCATGCCCCAAATATTGGTTTCCAGGGTTTTCTTTAATACAGTTTTTACCGCCTCAGGATAACAATCAACAGCCAAATGTTGATAAATATAAGGGCCAGAGACCCGTGCGCTAGTCACTGCATGCAGTGCAACCACAGGCGTGCCCACTGCGGCTCCCATGTGCGAGGGCCCTGTATCAGGACAAAGTAAGAGGGATGCCTGTGCAATCACTGCGAGCAATTGCTTTGGGACCGTTTTTCCAATCAAATTGGTGACCGTGGGTAGGGCCTCCACAATGGCATCACCCAAACTTTTATCATAGGCCCCGGGCCCGCCGATTAATACAACCTGAGCTTGCCAACGGGACTGCAGGTGTTGAATGACTTCTATATAACGCGAAACCAACCAACTGCGTTCAGGTTTGCTGGCTGCAGGATTAACCAGCACAATAGGCGCATCAGTTTGGGGTAAATACGCACGAGCCCATGCATGGTGTTTATCTAGGATAGGAAGATCCCAGCGAATTTCTTTTTTTTGAAGCCCTAAGTTATCAGCAAATCTTAAAAACCCCTCAAGGGTATGATCACACCCAGGCTGAATAGGCTCCTCAATTACCCATCGATGACAATCCTTGGCCCGTAACTTATCAAAACCAATTTTACGTGTCGCACGAATCAAGGGATACAACATATTGGCCCGAAAACAAGCCTGTGCTGCGATCAACACATCATAATGTTGGGATCGCATGGTCTCTTTAAAACGCCAATAATCCTTAAACCCATTGGGCTTATCAATCACAATGAATTCAACCCCATCCATCCCCTCGACCAAATCATAGGCGGGACGAGAAATAACCCAGGTTAAGGCCGTGTTAGGCAAATTGGCTTGTAAGGTTCGAATCAATGGCACAAGCATGAGAACATCACCCAATGCCGATAAACGAACAATACAAATGGATCGAGGCACAGAATATTTAGTCATCTTGTAAAACGAAATGGGAACCACAATAGGGACACACCTCTGAACCGCTCTGCTCAATGGGTAAATAGACTTTAGGATGAGCATTCCAGACTTCCATCTGGGCCGTAGGACAACTTAATGGCAGATCACTTCGATGCACAATATAAGTTTTCTCAGAACATGCCGGTTGCTTTTTAAAATCAGACATTTTTTTCTCCTGGGAGTGATTGGTGCAAATTATCCAATATTTGTTTCATAATTGCCACAATTTCATCTCTAGTTGTAGGATTTTCTGCAGAAAAACACTGAGATTGGGGCCAATGGCGTAACCAAGTCAACTGACGCTTTGCCAATTGTCGGGTGGCAGCGATGCCTTTTTCTGAAAGGGTTGCATAAGAATCCTCTCCCCGCAAATAAGCCAGTACTTGCCGATAACCCACCATGCGCATCGAAGGATGATTGGAGCTTAAGTCCCATTTTGTTAATAAATCTTCGACTTCATGTATCAACCCCTCATCTAACATTTGTAGAAAACGAGAGGCGATGCGCTGATGTAACCACTGCCGGTCCTCGGGCATTAAAATAAAATTAACGAATTCATAGGCAGGGCGATTTTTTTCCCTTTCGAAAAATGCCGATAAAGGTTTCGACGTTAATTCATAGACCTCAAGCGCACGCTGGACCCGCTGGGTGTCATTGGGATGAAGTCGAGCTGCCGTTTCAGGATCAACTCGGGCCAACCATTGATGCATATATAAAGAACCATGCATTTCGGCTTCTTGTATCAAGAAGGCTCGAGTCGGCAAATCAGCCTCTGGCAATAAAGACAAGCCTTGTTGAAGCGCATGAAAATACATCATGGTCCCACCAACCAATAACGGAATATGGCCTCTATGATTTATTTCTTGCCTTAAACGCGCCACTTCCTCACAGAAAAGCGCGGCAGAATAACTGTCGGTGGGATCGAGTACATCAATTAAATGATGAGGGGCCTTTGATAACGTTTCTACATCAGGCTTTGCTGTTCCAATATTCATGCCTCGATAAATCATCGCTGAATCAACACTAATAATTTCAAGGGGAAACTGTTCAACCAACTCACAAGCCAGCGCTGTTTTACCAGAGGCTGTTGGGCCCATCAAACAAAACAGTAGATTAGACATACACAAGATCTCGACAGCTAACCGCATCTAAAGGCATGCATCCAAGCACATCCTTGCCAAATAATTGTATTTGATCTTGTAAATAATCAAGGAGTAAGGCCTTCTCCTCCTGATTGAGCTGATAAGCATCAAACGATTGGCACGTGACTAATAATTGCAATAATGCGGCCTTAGTGAATGGTCCCTGCATTAATGCCAAATGCTGCATTAATTTTTTAATGTCCAACTGCGGAAGCAATTGCGGAATAGTCCTCACCAAAACTTGCCTAGACGCCTGCCAGTCTAGCTGGAGCCCTAATTGTGTTAATCCATCATGGATGTTAAGAAACAGGCGCTTTTCCATCTTATCACTAACAGGCACCAGCAACGGTCGACTGGCTAGCGGAAGAGTCGCTTGCATTAAAATAGACAGTTGCCTTGATTGTTGCAACCGCTCAACATCAACAAGATAAGGCTTCCCACAACAAAAAAATACCATAAATTGCGGGTTTAAAATGAGCGCATCGGAGACAGAAGCCCCCCCCATCGACACGACCGAATGCAAGGGTTGTTTCAAGGAAGTTTCACGCATTGCGCTTGAGGGAACCTCTATTTTCAATCCCACAACCTTGTCTTGCACAGGCGTTGCTAATGCCGCTGAAAGATGTGAGCTAATAAAATCATGAACCAACCTGGGCTGTTGAAAACGAACTTCATGTTTTGTTGGATGAACATTCACATCCACCTGTGCTGCTGGAATACTAAGATATAAGATACAAGCTGGATGACGCCCAGGATACAATAACCCTTCATAGGCCTGTTTAATCGCATGGTTCATGAGTTTATCTTTGACCATGCGTTGATTAATATACACCCACTGTTTATCCGTTTGACTGCGCTCATAAGACAAATCACTGACAAAGCCTTGCAAACGCATCCCCGCCTGCTCTACCTCGAGAGAAATCGCATGGTCTACAAATTCTTTGCCCAATAATTTTTTAATGCGCTTAAGCCTTGTTGAATCGCACTGGGCTGCAGGCAATACCAACTGCGGCACGTCATCATGTCGTAGGCTCAGTGCAATATGAGGCGCACTTAAGGCAAAGCGCTTAACAACCATTTCAATCGCTTGATATTCACTTCGTACCGATTTAAGAAATTTTTTTCGCACCGGCGCATTAAAAAAAATATCCAGCACTTCAACGGTTGTCCCCTCTGATCGCGCAAAGGGAGAGCAAAAAGGCGTCACGCCATCAAACTGCAAGCACATCGCATGCGCTTGATTTCTAGGTTTAGAGCTCAAACGCATGCGAGAGACCGCGGCAATGCTTGCCAAAGCCTCTCCACGAAAGCCCATGCTGCTGATCTCATATAAATCATTCAGTTGTCTAATCTTACTGGTTGCATGGGCGGCAATCGCCAAAGGAAGATCTTCCGCCATAATCCCAGTACCATTGTCACTGATTTTTATTTGATTCAATCCACCAAACCCAATCTCAATGTGAATTGTATCCGCACCAGAATCTAGCGCATTTTCTAATAGTTCTTTCACAACCGATGCAGGACGCTCAATCACCTCACCTGCAGCAATTTGATTTGCAAGCAGGATTGGCAATTGCTGAATTCTTGCAGGTTTTAGGTCCATGAAGAAGGAATCGTAAGTTTTTGACCCGAGGTTAAAGAACTCCCTAAGCCCTGATTGGCAGACCTTAATGCGGCAATGCTGACATGATAACGCAATGCGACAGCAGGCCATGATTCACCCCGCTCAACAACATGCAGATTCGGACCCGACATCATTTCCAAACGCGTGCCTTGAGGAGGATAATCTAAAAAATAACGCTTAAGCCCTTCAAAGATGGACTGCGTCAATCGGGCCTGATAAAAAGAACTGGTTAAATTCTTTTCTTCGCGCGGATTGGTGATGAATCCTGTTTCAACTAAAATAGAAGGGATATCAGGCGATTTTAAAACAACAAAACGGGCTTGCTCCACCGCACTGTTGTGTAAACTCGTGATTTTATCCATTTTCTGCAATACACGATTACCCATCTGGACACTGGCGGTGATCGTTGCTGTCTGCGAGAGATCCAATAATACCGTTCGAATCACCCCATTCTCGTCATCCAACCCTGATAAATTGACCCCACCTAGCTCAGAATAGTTTTCTTTTTCAGCAAGCCAGCGGGCAGCTTCACTTGTGGCCCCCGTTTGTGAAAGGGCAAATACAGATGCCCCATTGGAGTGTTGATTAATAAAAGCATCCGCATGAATAGACACAAAGATATCTGCATTGGAATGCCTGGCAATATTCAAGCGTTCGCGCAAGCCCACATAATAATCCCCTTTGCGTGTCAAAACCGCCCGCATCCCGGGCTGCTTGTCGATTAATTGTTTTAATTTTACCGCAATGGCCAATACCACATTTTTTTCTTTACTGTGTTTGGGCCCCGCCGCACCAGGATCTTTTCCACCATGTCCGGGATCAATAACAACAATTACATTTCTTAAAGATTGGGTAGGCGCATGCTGCACATGAATGGGAACCCTGGTTGTCACCACGGCTTTGGCTATTGTTTTCACATTCTTCGTCAATGGGAGGTCGACATTGGACATCATGACGCGATTTTTTTGCGTTAACTCAATGCGTAAGCCTTGTTGCTTCGAAGGGGCAGGCCCCCACTTCATTGTTTTTATATTAACCGCGTTCTTCACATCAAACACTAATCTTAAGGTTTGAGGATTCGGATGCCCACTGCGCACATGGAGAATCAATGGATTACCCAATGCGACACGATCAACATTGATGGTGGTGGTGATGGGATCGATATCAACCACAACGCGAAAGGGATTGGTCAAGGTAAAAACTTTGTGGGTATATGATCCCGTCAAGTTACAGAGAATAGCGGTGTGTCCTGGGGAGGTATTAACAACAAGGGACTCTAATTTTGCAGCCGAGGCCGTGCAACAAACCAACATGAGAAAAAAAATGAACCGCATGCCCATTATTCACCTGTGAGAGAGGACAAAACCAAAGCACCCGCAGCACTCAATGGATGCAACTGCATTTCTCGCCCTGCGCCTTTTATGCTTAAAGACAATTCAACATCCACCCTCAGTAAGTGACTGGGAGCTCGCTGTGGCCATTCAATACAACACACGGCATTGACCGAAAAATAATCGCGAAAGCCAATAAAATCAAGTTCACTCTCATCATGAATACGATACAGATCAAAGTGGTGTAATTGAAAATCAGTGCAAAAGTAGCTTTCAACCAATGAAAAAGTAGGGCTTTTAATCGTCGAGCTCACCCCCAATTGGCGCAACAGGGCCCGAATAAAGGTTGTTTTACCCGCACCAATATCACCCTTGAACGTTAACACCAATGGAGCCTGCACGCAAGCCGCAAACTTTATGGCCAACGCAATGGTAGCGGACTCATTCGGCAAATCAATTGGTCTATTTGAAGTCATCATGGTGAATCAGGGACATTTATTGATTTGGCGTCGCAAATAAGGCATCAAATCACTGGCCATTAATCCGCGCGGGCCTAGATTGACTACGGCATCATCAGCAGCTTGTGCATGTAACCATACGCCCAATTTAGCGGCATCAGTGAGGGAGGCCCCTTGTGCCAATAAGCCCCCAATAACGCCACTTAACACATCACCCATCCCCGCACTCGCCATACCAGGATTGCCTGCTGTACAAATATAATTCTCATTTTCACCACAACTCACAATAGAACCTGCTCCTTTTAACACAACCGATCCCCCATATTGCTGTTGAATCTGTTGGGCTGATTGACAGCGATCAGCCTGAACTTCTGCTGTGGATGAAGCGAGCAAACTGGCCGCCTCACCTGGATGGGGTGTGAGGATCCAATTGTCATCATGCTGCGGGAAACGCGCCAACATCCGTAATGCCGAAGCATCAATCACAAGCGGCAATTGGGCTGCAACCGCCGCTTGGAATAAAGATTGAGCCCATTCACTTTCACCAAGACCTGGTCCAATCACTACGATGCTTGCATTTGCCAGCAACGGCATTAAGGCATCCACCTCATCAATCGGGTAAATCATGGCCTCAGGTAACATCGGCATCACGGTTCTTGCATGGGTGGGCCAGGTCGCAACCGTCACCGATCCCGCACCCACTCGAAGGGCTGCAAGCGCTGTGAGGTAAACAGCACCCGGCATTCCAGGCCCACCCCCAATAATGAGCACATGGCCATAAAGCCCTTTATGTGAATTTTTACGCCGAGGCATTAGACTGTTTTCCAATAACGACTCATCCAGTTGATAAGCTGCTGGCTGAATGTTTGCCAAACAACGGTCCAGATGCAGGCTGTCGTAAACTATCTTGCCAGCATGATCAGGACCCTCTAAAGTATACAATCCAACTTTTTGAGTAATAAAGGTTAGGGTAACGGCAGCATGAATACAAACGCCCAAGAGAGACCCAGTATCGGCATCAAGACCCGAGGGGATATCTAGGGCTAAAACAGGAAGACCACTGTCATTGATAAGCTGAATGGCATCTGCCATCGGTCCCTGCACCGGTCCTTTTAGGCCAATCCCGAGCAAGGCATCAACCACCAGTTCAACGTCACTATCGATACCCTCATCGAGCGATTGAAACCTAAGCCCTGCAGCACGAGCGGCCATCCCCGCATGTTGAGCGGTGGGGGGCAAGGCCTCAATGGCCTTATGTTGATAGACATGAACAACATACCCCTGTTGAAACAGGCGCATTGCCAACACATAGCCATCCCCTGCATTGTTACCCCCGCCACAAAAAATTGCGACCGTTCGAACGTCAGGGTAAAGGGTTTTTAATGTTTTAAACGCCGCAGCACCCGCACGCGACATTAACTCGTTTTCAGTCAAACCCAACTCATCCAAAGCCTTCTGTTCACACAAACGTGACTGCTGACTAAGAAAAAGTTTTTTTTGGAGCTGGCTCATGAACGGTCTTACTCCTTGTCAGAGGGTTCCTTTTTAACCAACTTCAATGCTGGTTTAGCATGGGTTTTTTTGGCCGAAGGGGATGAAACAGCCGGTGCTGGCGGTGGCAATCCATCATAGTCATCACCAAACTCCATGCCCCGCCCATTTTCTTTGGCATAAATGGCTAGCACAGCCGCAGGGTGCACAAAAATTTGCGTAGCAAGGCCCGAAAATCTTGCCGTGAAGACGATTCTATCATTTTCCAAATGGAGGCCACGGCTTGCGGCAGGGGAAATATTTAAAACAATACGCCCACCATTCACATGTTCTTGTGGCACTTCGACACCTGGAAAAGCTGCATTGACTAATAAATAAGGGGTTAAATCATTATCAACGATCCAATCAAACATGGCACGGATAAGATAAGGTTTATTTGAGGTCATGCTTGTCATTACGCTGCCCTTAGCTGCCGTTCAGCATCTGTTAAACTGGCCTGAAATGAGTCTCGTTTGAATAGGCGCTGCATGTAGGTATTCAAGCCTTTCGCATCCTCAGTGATAGACACACCCAATCGCGGCAGACGCCAGAGTAATGGGGCCAATGCACAATCCAGCAATGAAAATTCATCACTAAGAAAATACAGTTTATCAGCAAACACCGGCTCAAGCCCCATTAAGCTTTCAAGTAACTGCGCACGAGCCGTTTCAACTGCATCACCGGCATTAATGCGTTGCAATAAAGAATACCAATCTTGTTCAATACGATGCATCATTTTACGTGTTTCAGCCCGTGCAACGGGATAGACCGGGAGCAAAGGCGGATGAGGAAAGCGCTCATCCAAATATTCCATGATAATGCGAGCCTCATACAAGACCAATTCACGATCAATCAAAGTTGGCACAGTTCCATAAGGATTAACGGCCAGCAAATCACTGGGCACCTCGCCATGTTTGGCTGACATAATATCAACATTGACCCCTTTTTCAGCCAATACAATACGGACCTGATGACTATAAACATCATCTGGTTCCGAATACAACGACATGATTGTACGCTTTGCAACAATAGCCATTAACAATTCCTCCTGATCCTTTCCGTGAAACCTTTTCTAGGTTAAAGGTCACTATTTTACCACACTTTTGTGACTCGTGCCGACCGATCTCAAATACTATTTATTTTACCCGACGCCAATAACTTCGTTTTAAGCGATAAGCAAACACCAAGAGCACCAATAAGAATAAGAGAACCCACATCCCTATTCGATAGCGAATCAATTGAACGGGTTCGGCGACATACACCAGAAAGGTGACTAAATCATTCAAGGTGCTATCAAACGCCTGCTCTGTCATTTCGCCAGGTGCTACCAAAACAATCGCCGATGGCAGATGATTATTTGTTGATTGAGGCGCCTCAAGCGCTATTACCTTGCCTTGAAGTGGTGAGAGGATGTTGGGCATCGAAACATCAGGGACTAATCGATTATTAGCGCCAAAAGGCCGCTTCTCATCAACATAAAAACTTTTCAAATAAGTATAGATCCACGCGGCGCCCCGTTCTCTCGCTGACAAAGACAAATCAGGCGGTATACGACCAAACCATTGGCGCGCATCGGTTGGAGGCATGCTAATTTGAATCGGATCTTGAATTTGGGCTGTTGTAAAAATAAGATTATTCTTCAACAATGCTGTGTCTATTTCGCCCGTGAAGGTGGTTAATCCCAGATCGCGCGCCATGCGGTTGTACCGCATATAACGCAAGGAATGGCATCCGGAACAATAATTCATAAAAATTTTGGCCCCTCGTTGCAAGCGCGCTGTATCATGCAAATCAATTTTAATGGGCAATAAGCGCTGATCATTGGCTGAAGCCATACCCATCGCGGCTAATGCGATGAGCAAACAAATAACCCTTTTATTCATCCGGCTATCCTCTCAGGCAACGCGCGCGCTGTTTCATAGCGACTATAAAAGGGCATCAACAAAAAATAAGCAAAATAGAAGACCGTGCAGGCGCGTGCTAGATATTGCGTGAGGGGGGTCACGCTGACCGTGCCTAAATATCCCAAGGTCATAAAACTGGCTATCAATATAACCAAAGCATAATGAGAATAGCGCCCCTTATACCGCATCGAGCGCACCTGGCTTTTATCCAACCAAGGCATCAAGAGTAAAATCACAATGGCAAAGCCCATGGTCATTACCCCGAATAGTTTATTAGGTACCGCACGTAACATTGCATAAAATGGCGTCATGTACCAAACGGGTGCAATGTGTTCTGGTGTGACCAAGGGATCCGCCGGTGTAAAATTAGCAGACTCAAGAAAATATCCCCCCATGTCAGGGACAAAAAAGACCACAGCAAAAAAACCCATCAAAAACACCAAAACACCCACCAAATCTTTTGTTGTGTAATAGGGATGAAAAGGAATGCCATCCAAGGGTTTCCCCTTGGGGTCAAGGTGTAATTTAATATCCGTGCCTTCAGGATTGTTCGACCCTACTTGATGTAATGCGACCAAGTGCAAAAATACAAAGAGCAGCAGCAATAAGGGGATCCCAATCACGTGCAAGGCAAAAAATCGCTGCAAGGTCGCATTGGCAACTGTATAATCGCCCCGCAACCAAGTCACCAACGTATCACCCACATAAGGAATAGCACTGAATAACGAGGTGATCACTTCAGCACCCCAATAAGACATTTGCCCCCAAGGCAATAAATAACCGAAAAAAGCCTCGGCCATTAAAAGAATGAACAACACCATGCCCAATAGCCAGACTAACTCACGAGGCTTTTGATAAGATCCATACAACAAACCGCGAAATAGGTGTAAATAGATCACAATGAAAAAAGCAGACGCGCCGGTTGAATGCATATACCGCAGAAGCCAACCATAATTGACATCCCGCATGATGTATTCTATCGAATTAAAAGCGTCTGCAGCTGTCGGTGTATAAAACATGGTGAGCCAAAGGCCTGTGACCAACTGCATCAGCAGTACCACCAATGCCAACGATCCAAAAAAATAATAAAAATTTAAATTTTTAGGGACGTAATACTCACTAACATGATGTTTCCAAGTGCTCAGTAACGGAAATCGTGCATCGACCCAATGGAGCAATCCATTCATTGTGAATCCTTATTTTGCATCCTCACCGATGATTATTTCATGCTCACTAATAAATCGATAAGGAGGAACCTCTAAATTAATCGGTGCAGGGACGCTTTTGAAAACCCGTCCCGCCAGATCAAAAGTCGACCCATGACAAGGACAATAAAAGCCCCCAGGCCAATCCGGCCCCAACTCTTTTTCAAAAGGTTTGTATTTCGGTGAACACCCCAGGTGCGTGCAAATGCCAACCAAGACCAAATACTCCGGTTTGATGGATCGATACCCATTTTTCGCATACGTTGGCTGTTGTGCCACCACTGAGTCGGGGTCACGAAGCGTTGCGTTGTGGTCATCAAGGTGCTTTAACATCTCCGGTGTGCGGCGAATGATCCAAACAGGTTTCCCCCGCCAAGCAACCGTGACTTGTTGGCCCGGTGCAAGTTGACTCAAATCAACCTGCACCGGAGCACCCGCAGCTTCAGCTTTTGCACTTGGCATCCAGGAAGCAACCAATGGGGTTAAAGCACACATCGCACCAATGCCGCCCAAAACACCCGTGGTCGTCAATAAAAAACGACGCCGTTGTTCATCGACAAGCTCATCGGGTAAGGCATCAGGTGGCAACTTAGGCTCAGTATTATGGGGCAGCTTACCCT
Organism: Legionellaceae bacterium; assembly: GCA_947474165.1. Lineage (GTDB taxonomy): Bacteria > Pseudomonadota > Gammaproteobacteria > Legionellales > Legionellaceae > CANJHO01. Next base: position 3,746 of record CANJHO010000077.1, on the reverse strand, counting down.
TGATTCGCTTCATCATGAACACATCGGATCGCAAAAAATTATTTCTATTTATATCAAAGAAACTGATGAGGCACTAGCGCTTGATCAATCTATTTGGAGGGGTGGCGTGGTGGTCTTTGTTTTTCACGCGGAGCTTGCGAGCATGTAAAACGAAGACTACCATGACAGGCCCCCGACACACCGTGGCTGATTAGGACTTGGCGGAATGTGGGTAATGATAAGGCTCGGACTCGCCCACGCTCACGGGCTCGTATTATACTGCGCACGGCCATAAACTGCGGTTTTTCCAAACTCCAGTAAAAAAATAAAACTTAAACACGCGGGTTTTTCGCTTCAAAATCAGTTTCCAGCTCATCAGGTTCGCTTCCTGTTGGATCAGAAAGACTCATTTTTATTTGATGCTCTAATTTTGCAATATCATGCATTCTTGCATGTCTACTTTCTAATTCATCATAGCTCATTGTATCCTTAGGAAATGAAAAACCAGGATCTATTCGCTTTTGTCCGGATCGCCAAGAAGTTTGGGTTTTTTGTAAAAAACCAAACGAAGTTCCTTCCCTGCTGTCATTAGCGATCAATTTAAAATGCTGGTGCTCTATTCCTATCACGGGGCCAGCAGTGAAGGCTGCATTCGGCGTACTTGCATTGATTTCCGCTGCCAGCAGGCTTGCTTGTCTACATATTTCCTCTACTAATTCGCGGGCTTCAACAGACATATTTTCTCTATAAAAAGTAGCCAATAGTTGATCTGGTGTTCGCGGTTTAAGTGCCTCATCATCAAATTTTTTTTGTCTTTCCATGTCGCTGGTGATTAAATAACTTGATCCTGCAGAAAATTTACCTAACCCAAGAGAGTGATGTTTTTGTTCACTGCGTACCACGAGGATATCAAAATGACTCAAATCCCTCATCTGAGATCGCATTTTCATCACTGCTTTTAATATAGGATCGCATGCATCAGGCGTCATAATCGTGACATCCACCACCAACATTTTTGGATGAGGGGGAAGATTGACCCATAATTCTATTTTTTTTATGACTTCTTCCAACTCTTTCAGTGAAATATCATATTTGGTTTCAGTGGTTCTGCCTATCAGCGCGAATGAGTCGTGAGAGTCGACTGGTTTTCGCGAAAACCATTTATAATAACCATTTTCGCCAGGTTCTCTAGGATTGGCGGATGGCAAAGTAAATGCTGGAAGTGAAAAGGCTGGAAGGAATTCATGTTCTATATAATCCATGAACAGTGCCAACGATCGATTTTTGGCCTCCCTTGCAGAGTTAGCTACCAATGTTTTTCCTATAAACAATGGGCTATGAGCAGAGGCTGAATCCAAGTTGATACCCAACATCTTTGGATAAAAATTATCTTCTCTATTGATTAAAGGTTGGTCTAGTGGCAACCTATTCATGATTGCCTGATGTAACATCGTCATTGATCGCAGATATTCCGCATACGATAATGTCTCCCCCATCTTTAAGCGATATAGCGTAGGTATCATCTCTATGAAAGCAATTGTTTCAATGATTACACTTTCAATATCGTCTTGCTCAGAAAGTGACATTAGCTTTTCTTGAAAGGCACCGGCTAACCTTAAGAAGCATCTATCAACGATAGATTTTTCCACCCCCCTACATCCTGACAACACAGAACTAAATAAATCATTAGCCGCTTGTTTGATATATTTAAGTTGTAAAGAAGCCGCTTCCTCGGCAGATGCATGAGCGGATACAGCGCCAGTAGAAAGTCCATTATCCGGTAGATCTAATATATTTTTCATATAGTTAATAAGCTCATCTACCTTAGATAAATCTTCACAGTATTTATGAATCCTTAATTTCGTGTATAATGATCCGCTACCCAAAACATTCTCTCCATCATATGATTGACGTAATGCTTTATCGCCTACGGCTGCATACCTTCTTTTGGCTACAAAGAAAGCGCCTTGCTTTTTTTGTAGTGATTTGATGGCCATACTCAATTCCAAAGGTAACTCTTTCATATAAGCCTCCTCCTCGTGATAAGGCCTACTTCCGCTGGCCATTCCCCCGATTAAAATCGCCTTTAAAAACTGGAGATATACTGATTTTTTTTCGTTAGGTATTTCATGTATTGGTTCATTTTTTTCATCTTTCATGATTTACTGCCCCTTAAATATGCAAACAGCTATAGCATTGATCTAAGTGTAGCATTGTGTAGAAAATAACACAAAAAGATTAATTTTTGGCGATAATGTGAATTATAATGCCAGATGATGAATATCCGATCCATCGAATATTTTTAATGTATTTTTTTACTGGAGTTTGGACAAATTACCAAAATTGACCCGCACTGGATCACGAAGATCCTGATAGACATCATCGATTGACAACGCTTGCATGAATTATTACAGGGCCTGCCGTTCTTTAAACTGTTAGCATTTCACTTGATCGAGTGATTTATCATCTAAATTTAATTAGAAAAATAGAATTCTTTAAAAAATCACTCGATCAAGTGAAAATTATGATATATACTCAATTTATAGATAATAACACTAAAAATTCATACGATCATATGAAAAATATTCATCCTTATGCGACCATCATAGGCCTCGCCATTGAGACTGAGCGTAAAAAAAGGCATTTAACCCAGACTCAATTAGCAGAGCTATCCAATAGCAGTATCAATTTTATAAGCCAGATAGAGTCTGGGAAAACAACTGCACAAATTGGAAAAGTGTTGGACGTGCTCAACGTGTTAGGGTTACAGCTTAATATTGAAAAAGGCGCAGCGGGTGTTGTGAATCATGTTAAATGATATTAAAAATATTTCTGAATTAAAAATTTATAAAAATTCTGAATTTGCAGGCGTATTAAAAAGAACGCCTCAAGGGTGCGAATTTCACCTTTCCGAGGATTTTATTACAAAAACGACAGTCCCTTATTTTTCTTATTGCATAAAAAACACCCCTAATCCTTTGATTATGCATGGTGATAATTTACCCGCATTTTTTGCAGGTCTTTTACCAGAAGGACGAAGATTTAATGCATTAGTAAAAAAGATTAAAACCTCAGAGGATGATTTATTTTCATTATTTGCTATGGTTGGCGCTGACTGTATTGGTGATATTGATACCGGAGGCAGTTCCCCCGTTTTAAAAAAAGAAATTCCACCGCTGAAGAATGTGAACTTTTATGACTTCTTTAATGAAACAATCGATCCTGAAGGCTTAATCATAGATACCAATGCATTAGCCGGGGTTCAAGAAAAAATTTCATCGTCTATGATTAGTTTTCCATGCAATATTGCAAAAAAAGAAAAGGCTTATATTTTAAAATTGAACCCGCCAGATAAACCCAACTTGATTCAAAACGAATTACATTGCCTCGAACTGGCTAAAAAATGCGGATTTATGGTTGGAAAAGCAAAAATAGTAAAAGACAAAGATCAAAACCCTGGGCTTTTAGTCGAGCGCTTTGACCGCACGCCCACTAAAAAACTACATCAAGAAGATGCGTGTCAATTTTTAAATCGATACCCTGCGGATAAATACCGTCTGAATCTCAAGGACATTGCTGATAGGTTAATCGAACTGACGACTGCTCCCCAAATCGAAATTTTAAACTTACTGCGTCAATATGTGTTCTCTTATCTTATTGGTAATGGCGACATGCATGCAAAAAATATCAGTTTACAGACACTAGAGGATGGAACCATTACACTGACACCTTTATACGATTTGATTTGTACCGTTATTTATGGTGAT
>CANJHO010000076.1 GCA_947474165.1 Legionellaceae bacterium | reverse complement strand
TAGAGCTTACAAAACCTAAATGTAAACGCAATCTAAACGCAATCTAAGTGCTACCTGTCAAAACTAAATGGAAACGGTACTAGTGCCTCGTCAACATTGAATCTTCGGGTTGGCATTTTAGCTTGCATCCATCTTTAAACGATTTTATTAGGCAAAAATGCTCAGATTAGCGGTGCTAGTCCTGCGCTTTTCGCCTAATAAAATCGTTTAAATCTGAACGCAATCTAAGCGCCAACCCGAAGATTCAATGTTGACGAGGCACTAGCCCTGATCATTGCTTCTACCCTCTTATGCAAAGGGGTGCAGCCATTTTATTGCAGGTTTGAATAGCTTAGCAATCAGTGTTTGTTTGCCTTGAATTTTAATTTTATAAGCATTGAAGCCTTGCATTTTATCAGTTAAATAATCATCACTCGTTTTTAAAGCGTCTACCAGTCGTAAATCAAAAGCATCTCTAGCTAACCAATGCTCGCCTGTGGCTACTTTATCAATATTGAGTTGGGGTCTATTTTCAAGAACATAATTCCTGAATTGTTGATGGATTTGTTCTAGATCTTCCTGAAATTTTTTACGTCCCTTATCGGTGTTTTCTCCAAAAAGCGTTAAGGTGCGTTTATACTCACCAGCCGTTAAGAGCTCAAGATCGATATCATTTTTTTTGAGCCAACGGTGGAAATTAGGCATTTGGGCCACAACGCCGATAGAGCCAATAATAGCAAAAGGGGCGGCGATAATTCGATTCGCTACACAGGCCATTAAATAACCCCCACTGGCAGCAATTTTATCAATGCAGACCGTGAAAGGTATTTCTTTATCCCGTAGGCGTTGCAGTTGTGAGGCGGCAAGGCCATACCCATTGACAGAGCCCCCGGGACTTTCTAGTCGCAAGACCACTTCATCATGTGGGGTTGCGATAGATAGAACAGCAGAAATCTCATCACGGAGTTGCTCAACTTGGGAGGCCTTGATATCGCCAGAAAAATCAAGTACATATAGCGAAGGCTTGACGGTTTTATCTTTTTTCTTTTTGGGAAGTTTTTTAGAAAAAATAGTTCTATGCATGCGGCATTTTATATCATCATGTTCTTTATTTAAGAAGGTGATGTCTAATTTATGCTTAGGCTTACGACCCATTGAAAGGATACCCCCAACCAGCAGTAGTATGGCGATGACCAGGGTGAATGACTTTAAAAGGAAGAGACCATATTGGGCTAGAAAATGCATGATGAGCCTTAGGATGAAGTAATAGGTGATTATCCTCGTGACGTCGCTTCTCTGCAAGCTTTTCAGAGCTAAATCGTAACACCCCAGGTACGTCATCCTGAGCGTAGCGAAGGATCTCAACTTGACCATATCCGAGCCATACTCAGGAGATCCTTCACTGCGTTCAGGATGACGTATACGCAGTTTGATGGAATAAAAAACAAATTTATCCGCAACCTGGGGAGTCCCTTAGCCCTGAAAAGCTTTTGGGGAGGATTATACTGCGCGCACCATATATGGTAGTCTGCTTGTTTTTAAAGTAAAGGTCCATGATGCTAGAAGTCATCAATATGGCATTTGATTATCCCGATAAATCCGTGTTGCAAGGGGTTGATTTTGTTGTCAATCAAGGAACACTCCTGCACCTTTGTGGTGCTAACGGGAGTGGCAAAACAACCTTGCTAAAATTATTGGCAGGACTATTGCATCCCACTGAGGGCAATATTCGATTTCGTGGAAATTCTATATCAAATTTTCTTTCTGATTATCAACAACAGCTTTGTTATGTGGGTCATAAGACCGGGATTAGTCTGTTATTGACGGTGCGTGAAAATTGTCAATTTGAATTGCATCATCATCTTAATACACCGCCACTTGATGAACTAATCCCGCTGTTTTCTTTGGAAGGGCTAGAGGATACACCTTGTTATTTGCTGTCAGTAGGGCAGCGTCGACGAGTGGGTTTACTGCGATTGTTGATGTCAGATGCACCGATATGGTTGTTGGATGAACCCCTTGTTGCCTTGGATAAAGAAACCATCATTTCACTCATGCAGCTGTTGGATAAGCACCTGTCCCGTGGTGGATTGGTTGTTTTAAGTTCACATCAAAACCTACCGTTGCGTCATGAAAATTATCAGGAGTATCTCTTGTGATAAGCCTTTTTTCATTGTTTAAGCGACAATTATTAAGAGAACTGCGCATGCATTTGCGACAACTGCGCTTGATTCTCAATGCTTGTTTGTTTTTTTTAATGATAGCTGTTTTTTTCCCATTAACCATGACGCCTGATGTCACGTTGTTACGTACCATTGCGCCTGGCCTTGTTTGGATAGCCCTATTGTTTGCAATGTTTCTGTCAGCCGAACGGTTATTTCAACAAGATTATGATGAGGGTGTGATTGAACAGTGGCTTGTTTCAGGCTATCCCCTGGGGGTGATGGTTTCAGCAAAAATGCTGATTCATTGGCTTCTTAATTTAACACCCATGTTCCTGCTTTGCCCTTTCTTAGCGCTGCTTTTCTCATTGACGGTTCATGAAACGGTTATTCTAATGTTAAGTTTAGTGTGTGGAACACCGGCGATTCTGATGCTTTGTGCACTTGCTGCAGCGTTTAGCACAGGAATACAACAGAAAGGCTTGTTGATGGCGCTTGTCGTGTTACCCCTAACCCTTCCCGTCATGATATTTGGTAGCGGTACACTCACTGCTGCAATGCAAGGACTTCCAATTCAGGGGTATTTGGCTCTATTACTCGCCATGTCAATAGGGGCGATGATGACATTGCCGTTTGCGGTGGCGGGGGTTATCCGGGTGGGTTTGGTGGATTAGTTGAGGACATTCGCTCAAATCCATGCTAATATTTCAATCTTTTTTGTGATTTAATTATTCCCTATGTGGCAACTATTATATCAAATGGCTTCGCCCAAGTCATTTTATCAATTGTCTGGGCGCTGTCTTTCTTGGCTTGTTGTTGCAGCAATGCTATTCCTTGTTGTGGGGATTCTTTGGGGCTTGGTTTTTGCGCCTGCTGATTACCAACAGGGGGATGCATTTCGTATTATCTATATTCATGTGCCCAGCGCTTTTTTGTCGATGGCGATTTATGCTTGGATGGGATTTTTTGCCTTATTGTTGTTGGTTTGGCGCATCAAGATGGCCGGTCTAATGCTTGGTATTTGTGCAGAGTTAGGTGCTTTGATGGCGATGTTCGCGCTAGTGACCGGAAGCATTTGGGGTAAACCCATGTGGGGTACTTGGTGGGTTTGGGATGCGCGCCTTACCTCAGAGCTTATCTTATTGTTTTTGTATGCGGCTATTTTGGCGACCGGCTATGCTTATCAAAATAAAGAGCAAGGTGATAAAATGATGGCGATTCTCACCTTGGTGGGCCTGGTTGATTTGCCGATTATTCATTACTCGGTTTACTGGTGGAATACCCTACACCAAGGGGCTACCTTATCGATATTATCCAAACCTAAAATCGCACCCAGCATGCTTTATCCTTTATTACTGACCTTGATTGGGTTTTCTCTTTATTGTTTTTTATTGATCCTATTAAAAGCACGCAATGGTCTCCTTTTGCGAGAACGACGACAAGCTTGGGTAAAAGCCTTGATTTTGGGGGATAAGGCATGACTCAGTTGCTAAATTGGTTGTCAATGGGTGGTTATTGTTATTATATTTGGTCCGCCTATGGGTTCGTCTTTGTGGTGTCAATCATTTTCTTTTTCAATATTAAATATCAGCGTAGGCGAATACATCGTCAGTTAAAAGAATGGTTGAAGTGATGAATCCTGTTCGCAAGCGGAAATTATGCATTGTTTTGTCCATGATATGTCTCTTAGCGATAGTGTTAGCCCTGGTGCTTTATGCTTTAGGACAAAACATCAGTTTGTTTTATACGCCAACTCAAATTGCTACCGGTAATGCGCCACGGCACCATGCAATTCGAGTCGGTGGGATGGTGGTTCCAGGCAGTATTTTACGCAGTTCACGTGATTTAACAGTTCATTTTAAAATAACTGATTATCAACACACAGTGGATGTGATATACCAAGGAATTTTGCCGGATTTGTTTCGTGAAGGGCAAGGTATTGTTGCGCAGGGGGAGTTGCTTGACAATAAAAAAGTCAAAGCCACGCAGGTTTTGGCAAAACATGATGAAAAATATATGCCACCAGAAGTGAAAGATGCGCTGAAGCAGGCGCTAAAATAGGATTAAAATATATCAATGATTGCTGAACTAGGTGTTTTTTCTCTCATATTGGCGTTGCTTTTCAGCCTGTTGCTGGTTGTAGTGCCTAGCCTTGGCTTGGGGTTTAAAAAGCCAGATTGGTGTTCTGCCGCACGAATCTATGTTGGAGGGCAATTTATATTTGTAGCCATGGCCTATTGTTGCTTAACCATTTGTTTTTTACAGGATGATTTTACTGTTAGTTATGTCCTCACCAATTCCAGTCTCTCTTTACCTTGGTTTTATAAATTATGTGGGGTGTGGGGTGGGCATGAGGGATCGATGTTATTGTGGGTTGCTATTTTAAGTTTGTGGATGCTTCTGGTCAATTATTTAAGCCAAGGGCTTGATGAGGCCTTTAGAATTCGTGTTTTGGTTGTGTTGGGGGGCTTAAGTTTTGGATTTATTTTATTTTTACTGAGCACTTCAAATCCATTTTTACGCCAATTTCAAGTCTTAAATAGTCAAGGCCGGGATTTAAATCCATTGTTACAAGATCCTGGTTTCTTATTTCATCCCCCTATGCTGTACATGGGCTATGTTGGTTTTTCTGTGGCTTTTTCTTTTGCAATTGCGGCCCTTTGGTTGGGGCGAGTTGAATCTTCCTGGGCTAAATGGACGCGTCCTTGGACATTGGCTGCTTGGTGTTGTTTAACCGCAGGTATTACTTTAGGCAGTTGGTGGGCTTATCGTGAGCTGGGTTGGGGCGGCTGGTGGTTTTGGGATCCTGTTGAAAATGCATCTTTTATGCCTTGGTTGGTGGGGACTGCCTTATTGCACTCTTTAGCCGTCAGTGAAAAACGGGAGCAGTTTATTGCTTGGACCTTATTGTTGGCGATCACGGCTTTTTCTTTGAGTTTGGTCGGGACTTTTTTAGTGCGATCCGGGGTTTTAACTTCTGTTCATGCGTTTGCAGTTGATCCAGAACGGGGTCTTTATATTTTACTTTTTTTGCTTATTGTGATTGGGGGATCCTTGGTCTTGTTTGCTACCCGTGCGCACGCGCTTCAAACAGAGAGCAATCCTTCCCTCGTTTCTAAAGAGAGTGCTTTAATATTGAATAATGTGTTTTTAGTGGTCATGATGCTCACTGTCTTGATGGGTACAGTTTATCCTTTGCTGATTGATGGATTAGGGCTTGGTAAATTATCCGTGGGCGCTCCTTATTTTAATGCAGTCTTTATCCCTTTAATGATCCCTTTTTTATTGTTGATGGGGCTTGGCATTCATTTAAAGTGGCAAAAAGATGATATTAAAGCAACGCTTGTTGATTTAAATTGGGTGATGGTATTGAGTGTGTTATTGCCGTGCTTATTTATTGTTTTTTTTGCTCATCAAATCAAGGGCTCTGTGTTGTTGGGTTTAATCCTCGCTTTTTGGATTTTGCTAAGCACATTGAAGGCGCTTGCTTATAGGGTGCATCAGCGAGGGATAAAAGCGGTGGGGCGTGCCTTTTGGGGGATGGTCATGGCGCATGCAGGCATTGCTGTGGTTGTGATAGGCATAGCGGTTTCTTCAGGCTATGGCATTGAAGATGATTTGAAAATGGCACCAGGGAGTCGTACCTTGCTAGCAGGATATCATGTTAGCTTTGTCAGTGAAGCCGCACTGGTTGGTCCAAATTACCAGGGTAGCAGGGCCCATTTTCAGATCAATCACAAGACCAATATTTATCCTGAAAAGCGTATTTACGATGTCGGCAAAATGGCCATGACAGAATCGGCTATTGATGTCACCTTATTTCGTGATCTTTATATTGCCCTGGGTGAGCCCCTAGGCGAGGATGCATGGTCTGTGCGCCTCTATTATAAACCGTGTATTCGCTTTATTTGGGGGGGCGGTTTTATGATTTTTTTAGGTGGTTTTCTCGCCTTAATTGATAGACGATATTACGGTCGAAAGGTGTCCAATCATTGTAAGGTCCCGACATGAAAATAGCACGTTGGCGATTGATTCCATTGATATTATTTATTTTATTGCTGGCTTTTTTTTGGCGTGGTTTATCCCTTGATCCACAACATTTACCGTCCACAAAGTTAGGTAAGCCGCTGCCCCGGTTTCGAATATCGACATTGGATGGCGGCCCAGAAGTTGTTATGACTGATGCGTCTTTCAAGGGAAGCATGGCCTTACTAAATGTATGGGCCAGTTGGTGTGAAGCCTGTAATGAGGAACAAGTATTTTTAATGACCTTGGCTCAAGAGGGGGTTGTGATTTACGGATTGAATTACAAGGACAAGCGCCGTGCGGCAAGAGCATGGTTGGCTGAGTGGGGAAACCCTTATAAAATGGTGGGAGAAGATCGAGAGGGACAGCTTGGCATTGATCTGGGTGTGTATGGTGCCCCAGAAACGTTCCTGATAGATAAAAACGGTATTATTCAATATCGCCATGTGGGGGTATTAACGGTCAATGATTGGAAGCGAGATTTTTTACCAAGAATCCATGCGATGGAAAAAGCAGCATGAGGGTCACAGTTTTTAAAAAATGGGCATTAGCCTTTGTTTTTTCATTGATGTTTTTAAGTCACACCTTTGCGTTTGCCACGACATTTTACCCCCTAGATACCCCAAAAAAAACCACACAATTTAATCATTTATTGCGTGAATTACGTTGTCTTGTTTGCCAAAATCAGGACTTGGCCGATTCTAATGCGAGTCTAGCCAAGGATTTGCGCAACGAAGTGTATCAATTGGTTAAAATGGGGAAGAGCGATCAAGAAATTGTACAGTATTTAACAGCGCGCTATGGTGATTTTATTTTATTTAAGCCCCCTGTTAAGGCCATAACTGTCTTATTGTGGTTTGGGCCTGGATTATTTTTGATTTTAGGCCTATTGGTATTTTGGAAAACATGTTTTAAGCGAGCAGTTCATGAATGAAGGGATGTTATGGGGTGGTTTTATCGGTTTATTAATACTGGCATTGATCGTTGCCATTTATCCTTTGCGACATGCCAAAAAGACTGGCAGTATATTAACCTTGATGATCCTACTTTATGTGGTCATGGCTTATGCGTATTGGGGGGCCTTGCCTCAGTGGCGGCACCATCTTCAACAACAGGCATCATTGCAACAAATTCAAACGGTATTGCAATCTGTTAAAGGCCCTGCTGCACTGATAGAAAAGCTTAAAGCACGCCTTACAGAGGAACCCGAAAAGGCGCGTGGATGGTACTTATTGGGCAGGCTTTATGCGAGCCAAGAACAATGGCAATTGGCAGAAACTGCATTTTTAAAAGCGCACCGCTTAGAACCAGCCAATGAGCAAATCACAGTTAACTATGCACAAAGCCTTTGGCAGTTAAATCATCAACGCTTCAATGGGACTATTCGAGGGTTATTTCAGGCGGTTTTGAAAAAAAATAAAAATCAGCCTGATGCCTTAGGGATGCTGGCGATAGATGCTTTCCAAAGTCATGATTATCAAGAGGCCATCAATGACTGGCAGCGCTTGCTTGATTTAGTAGCGCCTCAATCTGAGGATGCAAAATCAATTCGTAAAGCCATTGCCAAAGCCCAAGCTCAGCTGAGGTTGGGGAATTTAACAAAATAATATCCAAATCAAACCGTATGTTATACTTTAATAAAACAAAATTGTGTTATATAATAGTATAATAAGTATTTAGCGGAGCATATTATCATGACTAGTTTAGCCATTCGGCAATCAGGCGGTGCGAATATCGTCAGTATTCCCAAAGCCATTTTAAAAACACTTGGTCTTCATGTAGGTTCCACACTGGATTTATCTATTGTGGATAGCAAAATTGTTTTGACACCTGTGGTTGAAAAACAAAGCTTAGCGGATCTATTAGCGGGTAGTGTCTCTGAGAAATTGCAACTGACTAAAGAGGATCATGAATGGCTTGGAGATGCTCCAGTGGGTGAGGAAATTTGATGTTGTATATACCAGAACAAGGCGATTTAATTTGGCTTGACTTTGATCCCAGTAGTGGCAAAGAAATGATGAAGCGTAGGCCCGCATTTGTGATTTCCAGAAAGGCATTTAATGAACACACAAAAATGGCAATTGTAGCCCCCATTACCAGTAAAATCAGAGGGATCAAGCTTGAGGTTGTATTATCCAACAAAACTAAAATTGACGGGGCTATTCTTGTATTTCAGTTAAAATCCGTTGATTTTATACAACGAAACGCCGAATTTATTGAAAAAACGCCAACCCATATTATCGAACAAGTCTCTTCAATCGCGCAACTTCTAGTTCAATAAACTTGTGGTTTGTCCAAACTCCAGTAAATAAATAACTCGTACAATTTGGCGCTCAGATTGCTGTTAGCTTGAGACGATCAGATCTTTGAAAAGGCGAAGGTGTACTCATTGTCCATCGAGCTTTTTTGAAGATCTGATCGTTTCAAGATGACAGTAAGATGGGATGACAAAATGTACGAGTTATTTATTTACAGTCCCTAAGATGGCTCGCTGGGTCTGCTCACAGGTCATCTCCCTATACCGCGCGCAGTATAACGCTATTGATATTGTCCCTTTATACCATATAGACTGAATCCAAGGCTTCAACAAATAAAGGGAAATGCTGGTCTATGTTAAGGATTTTTGTCACCCTCTGTTGTTTGTTGCTGAATGCCTGTTTAGTTGGTCCTCATTATAAAGAGCCACTAAAAAAAGTGGCGACTCATTGGCAAAAAGACAATGCGGTTGTAAAAACTGCGCACATGAAGCATGCGACTTGGTGGGATGTTTTCAAGGATCCCACGCTAACGTCTTTAATTAAGCAGGGTTATCAAAATAATCTCTCCCTTCAGTCAGCAGCTGTTCGCGTCTTGCAATCTAGAGCCCAATTGGCTCAATCGGTTGGTAATCTCTATCCACAACAACAGATTTTAACCGGTAATTATACTGCCTATCGCATTGGTGGGGGCTCTTTACAGGAGGTGTTGCCGACGACCTTTGAAACAGCCCTCCTTGGTTTTTCAGCCACTTGGGAAATTGATTTTTGGGGTAAATACCGACGTGCTATTCTTGCTAATGATGCCGCCTTTCTAGCTTCCTATGCCGCTTATGATAATGTTTTGGTGACGCTGATAGCCGACATTGCAACAAACTATATTAGCATCCGGACAGACGAAGAATTAATTGAAGTGACCAAAAAGAACATTAAAGTTCAGACCACAGGGTATCAGATTGCGACCTCACGTTTTGAAGCCGGTGAAACCAGCCTGCTGGATGTGGAACAGGCGAAGACAGAATTATTCCAAACAGAAGCAACCCTTCCCCAGTTGATCAGTAATTTGCAGCATCAAAAAGATGCGCTGGCCGTGTTATTGGGTACTACGCCAGATGCTGTGAATCCATTGTTAATCAATAAAAAAGGGATCCCTATTGCGCCTGAAAAGGTTGCTGTTGGCATTCCCAGAGAAGCACTGGTGCAGCGCCCTGATATTTATCAAGCGCGCTTGCAAGCGATTACACAATCAGAATTAATTGGTGCGACAAAAGCGAATCTTTATCCTTCCTTCTCATTGGCTGGTTCATTTGCCTTTGCTGCCAATACCATTAATGGCAATACCCTGAGTGAGATCTTTAATTTGTCAAATTCGACTGTTACCTTGGGCCCATCATTTAGTTGGTCTATTCTCAATTATGGTCAAATTACCAATGCAGTTCGTGCGCAGGATGCGGCATTTCAACAGGCCGTTTTAAATTATCAAAATGTGGTATTAAAGGCACAACAAGAAGTACAGGACAATATTACGCAGTTTATCGAGTCTAAAAATACAGAGCGCTTGCTCAAGATAGCGAATAATTCTGCCATACAGTCTACCCAGTTGGCACTGACCCGTTATAGAGAAGGCGAGTCAGATTACACGCCTGTGCTTGATTCAGAGCGTCAACAACTGAAGGTGGAAACCTCATTGACCAAGACCAAAGGGGATATCCCTATCGCCTTGGTCGCATTGTATCGTGCATTGGGCGGTGGCTGGCAAGTTCGTCAATGCAATGATATCGTACCGCTTAAGATTAAAAATGAAATGGCCAGACGGACCAACTGGGGTAATTTGCTTCAACCTCAGAAACATCAGCCCGCACAGACAAAAGCAGCCCGCACAAAAGAGCGATATTTACCCAATTGGTGATGAGATGAAGACTGATCAACGAACCAAATTAATAAAAATAGCCATCGGTGTTTTTCTTTTCGCATTGCTTTTGAATAGCATGATTAAACATTTTATCAGTAAACCACAGGGCCCACCCGCACCGCCTGTGGTTATTCAAAAACCAAAATTGATGGAAATCACGGCTTATGTAACCCAAACAGGGACGATGGTTGCCTTTAACTCAGTGGATTTGGTTGCGCGCATTGAGGGATATTTAGAGAAGGTTGCTTTTATCGATGGGTCTTTCATTAAAAAAGGGAAAGAATTATTCGTGGTGGAACCGCTTCCTTACCTGGAAAAATGGAAGGAAGCCTTGGCCGTGGTTGCAGCAGCGCGTGCATCTTATAATTACACCAAGGCTGAGTATAATCGTCAGCAACGGATGTACAAACAAAATGCCACCTCGCTCAATAATGTTGAAATATGGGCGGCTAAAACAGAGGAGGCGAAAGCTGAAATTGATAAAACAGTTGCAAGCGCTGCCGTTGCAGAAATTAATCACAGTTATACGCATATTTTCTCACCATTTGATGGGCGAATTGGCCGTCATTTGGTCGATCCAGGTAATTTGGTGGGCAATGGCAAGGCCACGGATTTAGCAACCATTGAACAACTTGATCCCATCTATGTGTATTTTAATCTGAATGAATTGGATTTAATTAAAGTGCGTGAAGTCGCACGAAGTCATGCATTTAACCCGGGAAAAATCAATGAAATCCCTGTTGAGGTCAAGATGCAAAGTGAAACGGAGTTTTTACACAAGGGGCAACTTAATTTTGTGAATACAGGCCTCAATGCATCAACAGGTACAATGGAGTTTCGCGCATTGTTAAGCAATAAAGATTACACCTTGTTACCAGGGCTTTTTGTGCAAGTGCGTATTCCGACGGCCAAACCAACACGCCAGTTGACAGTTCCTGATACAGCGATACAGTTTGATCAAATTGGGGCTTATTTGTTGATTGCTGACAAAGACAATCAAGTTATCGTGAAGCGTGTGGTTACAGGGGCTTATGAGAAGGGGGCGCGAGCTATTATTAAGGGGCTTACTGCAGACGATAGGGTTATTGTTTCGGGGATACAAAATGCTATACCAGGTAATTCAATCATGCCTGTTGAAGTTGAGAAAAAACCATGATTTCTAAATTTTTTATTGAACGCCCTATCTTAGCCAATGTTATCGCACTGCTGCTCGTATTTATAGGTATCATTGCGATATTCATTTTGCCTGTTTCTCAATATCCTGCCATTGTGCCACCGACCATTCAGGTATCGACGACTTATCCTGGGGCTGATGCAAAAACACTCATAAAAACTGTGGCGCTTCCGATTGAGCAACAGGTGAATGGTGTGCAAAATATGCTGTATATGCAATCCACAAGTAATGATAATGGTTCATATAATTTAATAGTCACCTTTAGCATCGGAACCGATCTTAATTTTGCTCAAATGCTCGTACAAAATCGGGTACAAGCCGCCATGGCACAGCTGCCTCAAGCGGTTCAACAACAAGGTGTTTTAACACAGCAAAAATCGACTGCTATTCTACAATTTGTGACCTTAACCGCAGAAAATGGGGAGTATGATGGATTATTTTTAAATAATTATGCAAGCATTAACATGCAGAATGAATTGGAGCGTTTAACTGGTGTGAGCACAGTGTCTATTTTTGGAACAGGCTCTTATGCCATGCGCATCTGGCTTGATCCCAGAAAAATGTATGCTTTTTCGTTAAATCCTAGCGATGTGCTCAATGCCATCAGTAATCAAAACAAGGAAATTTCAGCAGGGCAAATTGCCTCTCCACCCACTTCAGGAAAACAACCTTATCAGTTGACGGTCAATGTGCCGGGTCAACTGGCTGATCCTGACGCTTTTGCCGATATCATTATCAAGACCATCTCCACACAACCCAATCAAAAAGCCAACAGCAGCACAAGCCCACAAATTGTACATATTCGTGATGTGGGCCGCGTGGAACTTGGATCGTCTAGTTACAATCAACTCGCTAATTTGAATGGAAAGCCTGCTGCGGCCATTGGTATTTATCAATTACCGGGTGCCAATGCTTTACAGGTTGCAGCCGAGGTCCGTAAAACCGTTGCAAAAATGGCTAAAAAATTTCCTCCTGGGCTGCAATATTCGATTCCTTTTGATACCACGATGTTTGTAAAAGCCTCGGTTGATGAAGTGTATAAAACGCTTTTTGAAGCAGGGATCTTAGTATTGATCGTGATCCTTGTTTTTTTACAGAATTTTAGAGCCACCTTGGTGCCTGCAACAACAGTGCCTGTTACTATCATCGGTGCGTTTATTGCAATGTGGGCTTTGGGGTATAGCATTAATTTATTGACCTTGTTTGCTTTGGTTTTGGCTATTGGGATTGTGGTAGACGATGCCATTGTTATTGTTGAAGGGGTTTCTCAGCACATTGAACGAGGTGGCTCGCCTAAACAAGCGTCTATTGATGCAATGAAGGAGCTCATGGGCCCGATTTTGGGTATTACCTTGGTGCTGATGGCAGTCTTTATTCCAGCGGGTTTTTTACCGGGTTTAACAGGCGCCATGTATGCCCAATTTGCTTTAGTCATTGCAGCAACCGCTTTTATTAGTGCCATTAATGCCATGACATTGAAGCCTGCTCAGTGTGCTTTGTGGTTGAAGCCCATGGATATGAATAAGAAAAAGAATCTATTTTTCTCTACATTTGATAATATTTATAACCCCATTGAAGCGGCCTATATTGCCTTGATTGACCGGCTTGTGCATCGAAGTGGTCGGGTTTGTGTTCTGGGTGCCATATTGATTTTACTCGCTATTTTTGGCTTAACGCGCATCCCCACAGGATTTATTCCATTAGAAGATCAGGGATATTTAGTTATCAATGTGATGTTACCTGATGCGTCCACATTGGGTCGTACGGAAGCTGTGTTAAAAGATTTGAGTCAAAAAATTTCTAAAGTTGATGGGGTTGCAGACGTCATTAGTATCGATGGGGTTTCATTATTGGATAACAATGCCACCCTGGCTAATGCAGGCATTTTATATGTTATTTTCAAAGATTGGAGTGTTAGGGGTAAAGGCCAAGATTTGAGAACCCTGTATACCAAGTTCAATGACATTGCTTCAAAAACAATGGATGCCAAAGTATTGGTGGTCGTCCCTCCGCCCATTCAAGGCCTGGGATTATCCGGTGGATTTCAACTGCAGCTTGAATTACAAGATGGATCATTTGATTATCATAAACTACAAAATGTAACAGATAAGTTGGTTGAACTCGGTCTTCAACAACCTGAATTACAAAAACTCATGACTAGCTTTCGTTCTTATGTGCCCCAAGTTACAGCGCCTATTAATCGGACAAAAGCACAAACTTTGGGGGTTGATTTAGGCGATGCGTTTAATACCTTGCAAACCTATTTAGGGTCTTCTTATGTGAATCTATTTGCAAAATTTGGTCAAGTATTTCAGGTTTACGTTCAGGCTGATCCAGCGTTTCGAATGACGATTGACGATGTTCGCCAATTTTATGTAAAAAATCAGTCGGGATCGATGGTGCCGCTAGGAACGCTTACGGATATTGGCGCAGCAGTGGGTCCATCGATTATTTCCTTGTATAATCTGTACCCCTCGAGTTCGATCACAGGCATTGCGGCAGAAGGTTATAGTTCTGGACAGGCAATACAAGTGTTAGAAAAGTTGGCTAAAACCATGCTGCCCTCAGGTATCGGTTATGAATGGACCAGTACGGCTTATCAAGAAAAACTAGCTGGGAACACCAGTTATTATATTTTTGGAATGTCTTTGGTATTGATATACTTGATTTTAGCCGGGCAGTATGAAAATTGGCTCACGCCGGCCTCGATTATTTTCAGTGTGCCATTGGCATTAATTGGGACTGTATTGGCCCTATTGACCCTGGGGACTGCCAATAATATGTACACTCAGGTTGGAGTTTTACTGCTAATCGCATTGGCTGCTAAAAATGCAATTTTAATTGTTGAAGTGGCTCGTGAGCATCGTGAATTTCAAGGTAAATCAATCATAGAGGCTGCTGTTCTTGGCGCAAAAACGCGTTTTCGCCCTATTTTAATGACCTCTTTTGCTTTTATTATGGGGATGATGCCGCTGGTATTTGCCTCAGGGGCCGGGGCTAATGCACGCCGTTCAATCGGCATAGCCGTCTGCAGCGGCATGTTGGCTTCAACTTGTTTGGCAGTTGTATTTGTTCCTGTGTGCTATGTTTTTTTACAAACATGGCAAGAAAAACGACGGGAAAAATGCAATGTGCGTCCATACTGCGCGCGGTCATAAACTGTGGTTTTTTGGCAATGTTATTTTTGCCATGGCGCGTTTTTTGAAACGAAGCGTAATAGTTATTCTATTACCGAGTTTCAAAAAGTGCGCCATGGCAAAAATAACAAGACAAAAACCG
>CANJHO010000075.1 GCA_947474165.1 Legionellaceae bacterium | reverse complement strand
TGCTCTTTTTTCAAGATCAGCATGTTTTTCTATAGGTAGTCTAAAAAATTGACGAAATTGTCGTGTATCGCCCAGGAGGCCTGGCATGAGAAAATGAAACAAGGACCATAATTCACCCAAGTGATTTTCTAAAGGCGTACCTGTCAAACATAAACGATGGGTTCCATTCAATTGTTGAACAATTTGCGTTGTTTTTGTTCGTGAATTTTTTATAGATTGCGCTTCATCCAGAATCAAATAGTAGAAATGATAATCTAAAAACCGCACCTTATCGCGTTGAATTAATCCATAAGTCGAAACGACCAAATCATAATCATCAAAATCATCACTGTGACGCTCTGATCCATGAAAAACAAGCACCCGTAATGCTGGAGTAAAGCGTTTTGCTTCATCAAACCAATTCCATACCAAACTGGTGGGTGCCACAATAAGACTGGCTTTCAAGAGACGCCCTTGTTCTTTTTCAGATTGCAGGTGCGCAAGGGTTTGTATGGTTTTACCCAAGCCCATGTCATCAGCCAAAACACCACCAAATCGTGTTACACGCAAGTATTGTAACCAATTTAAACCCTGTTGCTGATAATCGCGTAATGAGGTTTGTAACCCATCGGGTACAGTGGCCACAGGCAGGGTTGTAATCATCGTTAACTGTTGCAACTGGGTTTGCAAGTCGAGCGTTCCCTGCCATCGTGCAGCCGTCGCTGCCATCGCTTGCTCAGCTTCCTGTATTAATAATAATTGATATCGATTAATTTCAATATTTTGATTTTTTTTGTTTGATCGTTTTCCATATTGCATTAATAAACGCAATAACGGTTTAATCCGGCCTAAACTAACTTGAAGAACCTTCCCCTTTGTAATGGGTAATTTAACCAATCGATCATCTGGTAAATAATCGAGCGTGTCATAATCCATGCGTGTGAGTAAATCCACCACCAAGGGGACAATGCTGACGGGTTTACCATCGATCAGGATCCCCAACTGATAAGCAAAGAAATCATGGCCATCGTCACTAATATCTGAATACCACTCAGCCTCATCGGCAAGGATTATCTCCTCAATCACTGGAAAGGTGGACTCAGTAAACCACTCATTTTTTTTCAAACTTGATTCCGATGGGGTAGGCCCATGCGCTCGAGCCTCAAGTTCCAATAAACAAGCCGCTGCATGTTTGCAGCTGGTACGATAAGTACAACTACAGCGAGAAGGCGTAGTAGGCCAAGTTTTCAAATCCATGTGCACATCATAAATTTGACTTGAACTGCCCTTGATTCGCGCTTTAAGCAAACCATCACTCAGGCGGACATTAAGAACATTCCCCTTTTTTTGATACTCCTGTCCGCGCAATAACACAGCCGCTGGAAACACATCTTTCATCCGTTGCAGCGCAGATTTCAACATAATTTACACCAAAATTACTATTTCACCACAGGGTGTGAAATATAGCCCAAACGATCATTTTAACTAAAAATGGCGATAGATGCTCAATTTAATATAAAATAGATTTCTTGACGCCTAAAAAAACGAGCAATAATGACTCAAAACTTATCCATTCTCATGGCACAAATCAATCCAACGGTTGGCGCAATTGCCGCCAATACTGCAAAAATAATTACTATTATTCAATCACATCAGGATAAACATGATCTGATTGTTTTCCCAGAGTTGGCCCTTACCGGTTACCCACCAGAAGATTTATTGTTTCGTGATAAATTATTTTTTCAAATTGATGAATCCCTCCTGAAAATCCAAGAAAGCACCAAAAACTGTCATGTTATTGTGGGACACCCGACCATTGAGTCGGGTCATTGTTACAACTCAGCGAGTGTATTCTCGAATGGCATGCGCTTAGGAATTTATCATAAACAACACCTACCCAATTATGGTGTTTTTGATGAAAAACGGTATTTTTCAAAAGCAACTGATTCAGATCCCCACTCAAACGGTTCTATTTTCGACCTCCATGGCACTCGCTTTGGATTGTGCATTTGTGAAGACATCTGGTTAAAAGGGCCCGTTGACGCACTCATTGCTGCCGGTGTAACGGCTGTGATTTGTATTAATGCCTCACCCTTTGATGAAAATAAATATGCCCTTCGAGAGTCTGTTTTACGTTCCTACGCGGTTCGTGGTATAGCTCTAATTTATGTCAATTTAGTTGGAGGACAGGATGATCTCGTCTTTGACGGGCAATCTTTGGCGCTAGATGGCAAGGGAACAATCTGTGCTCGTTCACCTGCATTTGTAGAACACCTACACACGGTAAAATTACAAGGAAGTCAAATACAGGCTGAAATAAGTCCTTTATTAAGCCGAGAGGCCTTGATTTATCAAGCTTTGATTTGTGGCTTGAGGGATTATGTAGAAAAAAACAACTTTCCAGGTGTCCTGTTGGGGTTGTCAGGCGGGATTGATTCTGCATTGAGTTTAAGTATTGCGGTTGATGCCCTGGGCCCCTCACGTGTTCAAGCTTTCATGATGCCCTCGCGATACACCGCTAGCATGAGCAACGAAGATGCAAAAGAACAAGCCGAGACCATGGGGGTTCGTTATGCATCACTACCAATAGAACCTGCATTTAAAGCCTTATTAAGCACCCTAGCCCCTTCTTTTAAAGGGCTAAAACCAGATATCACTGAGGAAAATTTGCAGGCTAGAATTCGGGGAACGCTATTAATGGCGCTTTCTAATAAAACAGGCATGATGCTCCTTAGCACTAGCAATAAGAGCGAAACCGCTGTAGGGTACAGTACGCTGTATGGTGATATGGCAGGCGGCTTTGCTGTATTAAAAGATGTTTTAAAAACAACTGTTTATGCATTAAGCTATTATCGGAATACGCTCTCCAATGTAATCCCCACTCGCGTTTTAACCCGCGCACCCTCAGCAGAACTCGCAACGAATCAGACTGATCAAGATAGTTTACCCAATTATGCTATTCTTGATGGCATTATTACGGCCTACATGGATAATAATCTAGATGCCGATGAAATCATTAAGAGTGGGTATGAACCCCACGATGTAGTCAAAGTACTTCACCTAATAAAACGCAATGAATACAAACGTCGTCAAGCCCCACCAGGCGTTAAAATAACAACTTGTGCCTTTGGTCGCGATTGGCGTTATCCCTTAACTTCAGGGTTTTTTGAATAGGTGAAAATGCAATTTTTATAAATCCCACTTGCAAAATCAATCTAAATCGATAACATGGAGGGACTTTTTTAGAATGAATCAAAGGGACATCATGAGATTTTTTTTATATCCCGCAGCGTTACTTTTAACAAATATTACCAATGCTGCAATCCCAATTAACGGCCTGTATAGCACTATATTTGGAGGCTATGCGTACTTACCTAACAACATCGACATTAATCAGTCAGGAAATACCTTCTCTAACGCAAGCTACAAACCCGGTTTTGATGTGGGTGGCAGCCTTGGCTTTAAAAGCAACCCGATGCGCTATGAAGGCGAACTCACTTACATTAAAGCCAATTTGAACCATTTTGATGTGAGAAATTTCAACCAAATTGGCGTGGGAGGATACAGCAATGCAACATTGGCCATGGCCAATGTTTTTTATGATTTCCAGAATGTTATTCCTGCCATCCAACCTTTTTTAGGTGGCGGCATCGGCTATGCCTGGGTGAATTCAAACTTAAATAGCACAGGCCCCATTGGCATTCAACAATACTCAGGATCCAACAGTGTCTTTGCCTATCAGGCCAGCACAGGCTTAACCTTTAATTTTTCTGAAAATTATGCGCTAAACTTAGGCTATCGCTACATTGCAACCACAACACCGGACCAACTTGGGAAATATTTTCAAGCCAATTTGGCTAATTTGGGGGCAATTTACCGCTTTGATGCAGCCAGGTATAAGTAGGCCATGCGCTTTCAAATCCTTCCTTCCCTGCTTGCTGCCGATTTAACTCGGTTGGGTGAAGAGGTCGATGCCGTGATGCAGGCAGGTGCTGACATGGTTCATTTTGATGTCATGGATAACCATTATGTACCGAATCTTAGCTTTGGGCCGCCAGTATGTCGGGCGCTCCATCAACGCTTTGAACAACTCCCTATTGATGTTCATTTAATGACACAGCCCGTTGATGAGCTAATTGACCAATTTGCAGCAGCTGGCGCCACACGAATCAGTATCCACCCGGATGCCACCATTCATTTAGACAGGAGCTTACAGCGCATCAAAGACAACGGTTGCCTTGCAGGCATTGCATTAAACCCAGCTGCATCTCCTGAAAACATTGAGTGGTGCATTCATCACCTTGATTTCGTTCTCATCATGACAGTGAATCCGGGTTTTGGTGGCCAGGCGCTCATCAAAGAGGTTGTAAAAAAAATTGATCACATTCATCATCAATACCCCGCATTACCCCTTTGTGTTGATGGCGGCATCACTTTAGACAACATTCAACTGTTATCTAGGGCAGGCGCCACCGAATTTGTAGCCGGATCCACCATTTTTCACAGTAAACATTATGCTAAAACAATAGCCATGCTTCGCGAAAAAGCACACTATGCTTAAGCTAGCATGGATTTTTTTTAGTTTTTGTTTAAGTCTTTCAAGCCATGCAACACCGGCACAAGATTACCTTCATAAATTCATGCAATATAGTCATTGGAAAGACAATCTGCCCACCACCCCAGATGATGTATTTATTGCATTTATCAGCCACACAAGTCCGCTTGCAAATAAATTAAGAGAAAAATGGTTATATCGATTGGCTTATGATAAAAAATGGTCCACTTATCTACAATATTACCAACCCACAACAGATCTTAATTTGCGATGCTATGAAAATATAGCCCTTTATCAACAAGGACAGCCAAAAAAAGCCATTGAATTAACAGAGCCCTTGTGGCTCAATGGGAGTTCACAACCCAAAGCCTGTGATGATTTATTCTTATTATTACTCCGCCATCATGAGATTAAAGACCAACTGATTTATTCACGGATTGTCTTGGCCCTTAGGCAACAAAATATAGGGCTTGCGATGTATCTGCTAAAACAATATACCACCCCTCATCCAAACGAAATAAAACAATTAATTGCCATTCAACAGCATCCCATGCGAATAACTGAACTTAAATCAAGCGAATTCCAAAGCGAATTTTATTTATATGGTTTGACAAGGTTGGTTTTAAGCAACATGGATAAAGCCCTGACTTTATGGCAGCTTCCAAAAACGAAGTCTATTTTAAATCATACAGACCAACAACTTTTTTTTGGCCAAATTGCCCTGTATAAAGCCTTACGCAACCAGCCTGATGCACCCCAGTGGTTTGATAAAGTCACCCCTCCTTTTTATAATGATGTTCTTTTGGGTGCACAAATTCGCTTTGCGCTAAAAAACAAACAGTGGCGACCGGTTCAATCCCTTATTTTACACCTAGAAGAAAAAGATCTGCCCTGCTGGCAATATTGGCTTGCGCGCGCCAAAGAAGCTAGGGGCGAAAAGGAATCGGCGATAAATATTTATCAAACGCTGGCTAAAACACGCAATTACTATGGTTTTCTTGCCAGTATGCGACTTAAAAAACGATTGCGTTTTGAAAGTGAGGCAAGCATCAATGATCGGCATATTCTTGAACCTTATCATCCGATTACCGCTCGAATTAAAAGTCTTTATCTCTCAAAGCAAACCTTAGAAGCCTCGAGATTACTCAATGATTTTATCAGCGAACTGCCAAAAAACGATAAAAGTGCTTTGGTCCATTGGATAGGAAATGATTTGCTATGGCATGGAAAATCAGTTTATCTGAGTAACAACATACAGCTGAACAATCAATTATCATTAAGATTTCCACTGGCCTACCAAGACAGTGTTGTTGCAAATGCTAAAAATTATCAAATCCCTAAGGCATTAATTTATGCAATTATTCGCCAAGAAAGTGCCTTTTCTGATGAAGTCGTTTCACCCGCTGGGGCACACGGCTTAATGCAGCTGATGCCTGCCACTGCAAAAGCAATTTCCAAGGATAAAAAAATTGCTTACAACAATAAAAATCAATTGTTTTCATCAAACAAGAACATTAACATTGGCACAGCCTATCTACAGCAACTTCACAAGCGCTTCAAGAATCATCCCATATTGGTTGTTGCTGCTTATAATGCGGGGCCAAGACAAGTGGTTTATTGGTTAAAAAACCACTCACCAGAAGAAATTGATATCTGGGTAGAAACCTTGCCATGGAAAGAAACCAGAAATTACCTAAAAAACGTGATTGCATTTTATGCAGTATATCAATATCGCTTGCAAGAAAAACCAGATTTAACCCCTTTTATGGAACATTTTTAAAACGATATCGATTTTTTTCTCACATCCACCCCATCCTGAATAGACAATTAGTAAGCAAACTGATACCCTTTTATTTTTTAACTTCAAATTTTGACATGCTAATTTGGATGGTTCGGACCCATACTGCCCGCGCGCAGTAAAATACATTGATTGTAGTCCCTTGTGTCTTTATCCTATCCTAATTGGTACATCATTTGAAACGCCAAACGGAGTACTTTGCAATAATGGCTCACAGCAAAAAAATAACTGCCACATCAAGCATCATACCAATTAAATCACTTATGCCTTGGATAGTCTGGGGTTTAAGCTGTGTTTTTTATTTTTATGAATTTCTTTTGCAAGTATCACCCAGTGTCATGAGCACGGAATTAATGCGTGATTTCTCAGTCACAAGCCAAACGGTAGGTATTCTATCAGGTATTTATTATTACTCTTATGCAGCGATGCAATTGCCAGGGGGCGTCATGATGGACCGTTTTGGTCCCCACCGATTGCTCACGATTGCCACCACGACGTGTGCGCTAAGCACCATTGCTTTTGGCCTAACCAATAGTTTATTAATGGCCTGTATTGCTCGATTAATGATTGGATTTGGATCGGCTTTTGCCGCGGTTGGGGCAATGAAATTGGCTGCAAACTGGTTCCCTGCAGAGCGTTTTGCATTTCTAACCGGCATGATGGTCACCATTGGAATGTTGGGTGCCATTGGTGGAGAGGCCCCCCTGGCCGTTTTAATTGATACGCTGGGTTGGCGAAACAGCATGCTTATCATGGGCGGTGTGGGGGTTGTGCTGGCCATTCTTATTTTTACCGTGGTGAAAGACATGCCCATTAAAAATAACCCATCAAATCTTGAAGTGGAACAAGATGAAGAGCCCATGCTAAAAAGTCTCATATTGCTGCTTAAAAACAAACAGTTATGGCTTGTCGCATGTTATGGTGGTCTGGTCTATATGGCCACACCGATATTTTGCGGGTTATGGGGTGTCCCTTTTCTTATGTTTAAAATGCACATCGCCAAAGCAACTGCCGCCAACTATATTTCATTGGTTTTGGTGGGTTGGGCTATTGCAAGTCCTTTGTGGGGTATATTTTCAAACCGTATTGGTCGGCGTAAAACATCCATGTACATTGGGAGTGTTGGTGCTCTCATAAGCTCTACTATTTTTATCTATGCGCCCATTGGCTCACCCTGGATAATCAAACTGTTTCTTTTCGCATTTGGACTGTTTTCAGCAGGATTTTTGCCAGCTTTTGCTATAGCCAAAGAATTATGTAGTAAAAAATATGTGGCCACTGGCCTTAGTTTTATGAATATGATGAATATGGTAGGCATCGCTGTGGGACAACCTATTATTGGATACATGCTGGATAAATTATGGCAAGGTGAGATTGTTAATCATGTTCGCGTATACCCACTTGAAGCCTATTATATTTCCTTATCATTATTACCCATCGGCATGTTAATATCCCTGCTCATTTTGCCCTACCTAAAAGAAACTTACTGCCGAAGCGTACAGGATTAAGACTTGAAAATGACAAAAAAACTATATATTAAAACAAATGGTTGCCAAATGAATGACTATGATTCTTCTAAAATGGCAGAAGTTTTATTTCACTCTCATGGCCTACAGAAAACAGAGTTGCTCGAAGAAGCTGATGTAATCTTACTAAACACCTGCTCTATTCGAGAAAAAGCCCAGGAAAAAGTATTTTCCCAATTAGGCCAATGGCGCGAATACAAAAAAAATAATCCCCATGTGATCATCGGCGTAGGAGGATGTGTTGCCAGCCAAGAGGGCGGGACTATCCTCAAGCGCGCCCCTTATGTAGACCTGGTGTTTGGGCCACAAACATTGCATCGTTTGCCCAGCATGCTGAATGAACGATTGGATACCCGAAAACCTGTCGTTGACATCAGTTTTCCTGAAATCGAAAAATTTGACCATCTGCCAGCGCCACGGGCTGAAGGGCCAGTCGCTTTTGTCTCCATTATGGAAGGCTGCAGTAAATATTGTAGCTATTGTGTTGTTCCCTACACCCGGGGTGAAGAAATCAGTCGCCCCTTTGATGATGTGCTGGCAGAATGCTTCCAACTAGCCCAACAAGGCGTGAGAGAAATCAACTTGCTGGGCCAAAACGTCAATGACTACCGAGGCCCCATGCACAATGATGAAATAGCTGATCTGGCCTTGCTGATTCATTATCTCGCAGCTGTTGAAGGGATAGGAAGAATTCGATTTACAACCTCTCACCCTTTGGCTTTCTCAGATAATTTGATCAACGCCTACGCCGAGGTACCGGAACTTGCGAATCATTTACACCTGCCAGTACAAAGTGGCTCAGATCGCATTCTTGCGATGATGAAACGAGGATATACTGCCTTAGAGTTCAAATCGAAAATTCGGAAACTTAAAAAAGTTCGCCCTGATATTCGCCTATCGACTGACATTATTGTTGGTTTTCCTGGAGAAACGGATGAAGAGTTCCAAGACACGATGAATTTAGTGCATGAAATGGGCTTTGACACTTCATTTAGCTTTATTTATAGCCCACGCCCTGGTACGCCTGCAGCAAATCTGCCTGATCCCATCCCCATGGAAGTTAAAAAACAACGTTTAAAAATATTACAGGAGAGACTGCTATTACAGGCCTCACGTTATAGCCATGCCATGATTGGTACAACCCAACGTATTTTAGTCACAGGCCTTTCTAAAAAAAGTGCCGAGCAACTTGCAGGACGGACCGAATGTAACCGTGTGATTAACTTCGATGGCCCGCCTGAATTACAGGGCCAATTTGTTGATATGCAAATTACAGAAACACAACCCAACTCATTACGCGGTCGATTGGTTAATGACTGAATCACTGAAAGAGGACAAAATCGTACCGAGCGAATACCATGGACAACGCGTTGATGTGGTTTTGGCAACGCTATTCCCTGATTTTTCTCGCTCCCAATTAACACGATGGTTAAAAGATGGCGCGATTACACTCGACCAACGCCCATATAAACCCAAAGACAAAGTCTCTGGAGGGGAACATGTTAAACTTGAGGTTATCTGTGCCTCAAGAAATGACACCATTGAACCTGAAGCAATTCCTCTATCCATCGTCTTTGAAGATGAGCACCTTCTCATTGTTAATAAACCCGCGGGCTTAATTGTTCATCCAGGGGCTGGAAATCCACGACATACCCTAGTCAACGCCCTACTCTACCATGCCCCCTCATTACAACACTTAGCGCGGGCAGGGATTGTGCATCGACTGGATAAAGAGACCACTGGATTATTGCTTGTTGCAAAACAATGTCCACTCACACAAGCCTTGTACGACAAATGCAAGAAAGGGAAATACAACGACACTATTTAGCCCTGGTTCACGGGCATATCATCGCAGGTGGAACCATTGATACTTTTTACGGCAGGCATCCCCGCAATCGACTAAAAAAAGCGGTTTGTGCCCAAGGTCGACAAGCTATCACACACTATGCTATACAAAAAAAATACCAACACTTCACCTTGCTTGATGTGACCTTAATGACTGGCCGCACCCATCAAATCCGCGTCCACATGGCGCACATCAATCATCCAGTAGTGGGGGATCCCCTTTATGGTGGTCAAGCACGAATCCCTGCAGGCCTTCAGGATGAACTGCGGCAAACAGTCAAACAATTTAAACGACAAGCCCTGCACGCCTGCACGTTGTCATTTACTCACCCACACTCACAAGAAAACTTGACTTTTAAAGCCCCTTTACCGGATGATTTTCAGTCCCTGCTCACGGCTTTGGATATCCATCTTGTCTAATTTCATTGCCAATTGGACGGCGCCTCCCCATGTGCGAGCCCTAACCACCACGCGATCAATCGGTGTTAGCGACACACCATTTCATCATAATAATATTGCCCTTCATGTGGGGGATAATGAAGCACATGTCTTAACAAACAGGGCTTCCTTAATTCAATCATTAGAATTATTAAATGAGCCCATTTGGCTTGAGCAGACTCACAGTACGCGTTGTATTGTCGTCGAGGATTCTCTTGAACGGTCCGCTGATGCATCGATTACTCGATGTCACAATGTCCCTTTAAGTATCATGACAGCAGATTGTGTTCCTATTGTACTATGTAACCGTGCGGGCACTGAAATTGCAGCTATCCATGCGGGTTGGAAAGGTTTGGTCAATGGGATTGTAGAAAATACCTTGGCTAAAATGAATAATCCAGCGGATACCCTGATAGCCTGGATTGGTCCCTCCATTTGCCAAAGTTGCTATGCCGTTGGCAGTGAGATGAAGAATACTTATATCCAACGCTACCCTTTTACAGAAAACACTTTTCAAACTGATAAGTCACAAATTTTTGCCAATTTACCTAAAATGGCTGAATTAATCCTGAAAAATCAGGGTGTTTCTGAGGTCTTCCAGTCAGGGGCCTGTACTTATGAACTTAAAAATGAATTCTACTCCTATCGAAGACAGGCACAAACCGGTAGAATGGTTACACTCATTTGGATGAACCCACTTAACGTATTCAATACAGGATTATAACCATGACTAACCCCTTAAGACTCTGTTTAAGTATACTTATCTTGTTAACAATGCCCCCTGTTTTAGCCGCAGAAATGCCTGCTCAACTCCCTACCTTAGCCCCTGTTTTAAAAAATGCAATGCCCGCCATTGTGAACGTTGCGGTACAGGGTGTCACACCAGGCACCTTGCCCGCCACTGAAGATGATGATACCCAGGATAAAGCCCAAATCGCCCCCCAACAACCTAGAAAATTTCAAAGTATTGGTTCAGGCGTCATTATCGATCCCAAAAATGGCATTATTATTACGAATGATCATGTCATTCGCAATGCAACACTCGTCACAATCACGCTAAATGATGGCCGGCGATTAAAAGCAAAAATCATTGGAGGAGATAGCGAAACTGATGTGGCTGTATTAAAAATTGATGCGAAAAATTTAAAAAGTTTACCCATAGGTAATTCCGATACAATTGAAGTCGGTGATTTCGTGGTGGCCATTGGCAATCCATTTGGACTCAATAGTTTTGGAAACAGCCAATCAGCGACTTTTGGCATCATCAGTGCCATGAAGCGATCGGATCTTAATATAGAAGGCATTGAAAATTTCATTCAAACGGATGCAGCCATTAACCCCGGTAACTCTGGCGGTGCCTTGGTGAATGTAAAGGGTGAACTCATTGGGATAAATACAGCCATTATCTCACTTTATGGTGGCAGTGTTGGCATTGGCTTTGCTATCCCCATTAACATGGCCAAAGATGTGGCTCAGCAAATCATAAAGTTTGGTTCGGTGCACCGCGGTTTAATGGGTATTTTTGTCCAACATCTGACACCAGAACTAGCCGAGGCCATGGGATATTCAGAGGATTTCCAAGGCGCTCTTATTGCTCAAGTGAATGAAGGTTCTCCTGCAGAAATGGCGGGTTTAAAACCTGGTGACGTGATTATACAAATCAACGATACAAAAATAACACAAGCCACACAAGTCAAAACAACCATCAGCCTGTTGCGTGTTGACAGTGATGCTAAAATCAAAATTAAACGCAATGGTAAGGATTTAACATTAAATGCAATTGTCACTGATGTTAAAAAGAACGAACAAAAATTACAATCAAGCAATCCATTTCTTTATGGCTTAGCCCTAAGAAACTTTGAGCAAGACTCCCCTCTACATGGTCATGTGATTGGTGTACAGGTTGTAGGGGCCTCAGAAAACAGCGCTGGATGGCGCGCAGGCATTCGACCTGGCGATATTATCATTACGGCCAACAAACAACCCACAGCAAGCAGCAAGGCGCTACAAACCATCGCTTCGCAGAAAAAACAGGAATTGCTTGTTCAAGTGTTAAGAGGGGCTGGTGCGCTGTATATTTTGATTATTTAAATATGACTTGAGCTATACTGCGCGCGGCCATAAACTGCGGTTTTTTGGCGGCGTTATTTTTGTCATGGCACGATTTTTGAAACGAAGCGTAATAGTTATTCTATTATCGAGTTTCAAAAATCGTGCCATGGCGAAAATAACAAGACAAAAACCGCAGTTTATGGCCGCGAGCAGTATAATCACACTGCAATCAAGCAAAAAACCCTAAAGATAACAAGTTATCCTTAGGGTGCATTATGCCAAATCATGTATTTTCAAACTGAAGCCCATTTTAATTGACCATCCCCCCACTTTTCCCTTGACATAACCTCATGAAAACGACAGAATCACAACCCTTATGGCTATGTAGCTCAGCCGGTTAGAGCGCGGCACTCATAATGCTGAGGTCGGTGGTTCGAGTCCACCCATAGCCACCATTAAATATGGTAAAATCAAAAGGTTAAGTTAATACACCAACTCACACTTAATCTTTCAGGGTGCACCTAGGGTGCAAATTAAATTTTTTAGCATTTTTAATCGCTGTATTACATATTCCACTTTGACCCCATTGATTTTGTTGGCTCTTTCAAGCTTGCAAAGAGGAGTTTTCTATAGATGTAGATGGGATGATGATTTCCAATAAAGCAGGCCTACAAACTAATTCAACGCTTGATCATACCCATTATGGGTACTATAATACCCATAATGAAAATCATACAACATAGCCTTTCAAATGCGCTTTTTTCTAAAGTACGCCAATGCGTGCTATCCTTACTCTATGGCCAACCCGATCGCAGCTTTCATACCAATGAAATTATACGGTTAACTCATTCAGGAACCGGCGCAGTTCAGCGAGAACTTGAAAAATTAGCCGCTGTTGGACTAATAACAGCGCAATCTATTGGCAATCAAAAACATTATACGGCTAACTGTGGTTCACCATTATTTACGGAGTTACGCAGCATTGTATTAAAAACATTCGGATTAGCTGATGTAGTGAAACAAGCCATTGCACCCATTGCCTCACAAATTTATATTGCTTTCATCTATGGTTCTATTGCTAAACAAGAGGACACCGCTACCAGTGACATAGATTTGATGTTGGTATGTGATAACTTAACGTACGCCGATTTATTTAAATTACTTGAAGAATCAGAGGTAAAATTAGGTCGCCCCATACACCCAACTTTTTACTCCCCATCAGAGTGGAAGCGAAAATACCAAGCAAATAATCATTTTTTAGCACAAATAATTAAACAGCCAAAAATTTTTCTAATAGGAAGTGAAGATGAGCTTAGCAAACTTGGATAATTTGGTCAAAACTGGACAATTAAAAGTAGAACCAATGAATCCGACGGAGTTCTCTGGTTTATTACGTTCCGGTGAAGCACGACTACATGATGCAATCAATCCGTCTCTTGCTGCGGAAAGCCGCTTTGATTTAGCCTATAACGCAGCTCATTCATTATCACTGGCAGCATTACGTTGGCACGGATATCGATCGGGTAATCGTTACCTGGTGTTTCAAGTGTTACCTCATACTATCGGGGTTGGCCCAGAAGTTTGGCGAGTATTAGCTAAATGCCATGATTGCCGGAATGTTGCTGAATACGAGGGATATTTTGAAGTTGATGAACAACTACTGAAAGATTTGCTCACTGCTACACAAGTTTTATTAGCCCATCTAAACTCCTTTGACTGATAAAATTAGCGGTCACAATATTTTTAAAATTGGGCTCGCGTCTTGCCTTTTGCATCAATAATCAAAGGTCGGATAAGCTATAACTGTTACCAGTTATGGCTTATCCGACTTTTGCTACAGTAGTCAAAAGGCAAGCCCTGACCCCGTTCATGCTCGTGACCACAGCCTTGATGACATGCTTTTTAATCTTTAAATTTAATTGTGCCTATAATTTTAATAAAAAGCTGCGCCATCTATCCGCGCTTTTATACCCCTGTTAACAAGCCCCACATGTTGAAATTTTACAAACTTTTGAAAGGCCACAAGTCGATTGATCAACCTCTATAGCAACCCCTTATTTTTTTATTAGTTGATCAATCGACTTGACCCCAGATCTCAGATCTTCTTATACTCGACTTTAGCCATTTTTTGCAATTCCGTCATTGCGAGTGAAACGAAGCAACCCAGGAGTTCAAAGTGAGTAACTATAGGACATGAAATCGCTCTCTTCGAACCTCTGGGTTGCTTCGTTTCACTCGCAATGACGGAATTTAAATCATTTTAAAAAAATGGCTAAAGTCGAGTTATACCTACTCAAATATTGGATGAGAGGAATAGACCGTTGTGTCTGAGGTATCTTTTTCCTCCCTGGGGAGATTCGCTGTTTCAAAAAAACGCTGTGGTAGGTCAACCATAGAGAGGGTGGCCACAGAACTTCGATGAGTATACACGTTGTCAGTGGATTCATCAGAGAATGCGGAGGGTAAGCCATCGAGGAAAGCCTGCTTTACCTTAACCCACTCTTTATCAAGATACACAAGGCTAATCTGAGGTTCGGCCGGGATTCTGACGAAAAGGACCGTTTAGTGCTAACTTTATAGCCAATTACTTCCTATAAAACCGTCCAAAAGAGCTTGCGGCCATCTCCGCAACAGTGACATCAACACCTTCATCAACTGAGCGCAAATAGGCTTCTCT
>CANJHO010000074.1 GCA_947474165.1 Legionellaceae bacterium | reverse complement strand
TAATGAAAGAAATAATATAATTACCCAGAATTTTGTTAGTTGTTCAAATATAACGCTATGTGGGTAGTAGAGGATACTAGAGAGGGCGTTTGAAACGCCTACCTCTTTTGCCCTAATGAGTTTTTCAGCCCCTAAAAAATGCCCCCCCCAGTAATAGTTATATAGGACATCACTATTCAAACTGATATAACAGCCAACAATCGCTGTCAAATAGAGAACAAGTACCAGTAAATTTTTAAGTCGTACTTTATTGACTAGACTATCACAAGAACTTTTAACTGAAGCATGAATAATCGCTGTCAAATAAATCAGCATTGTGATAAAAATTGATAACAAATAAACTGCCGTAATAAATCGAAGACAAATCAAGAGAGTTGCAAAAATTGCTGTAATAACAGTCCATTTTATATCAAACAATAATTTGGATTTAACGACACAGCCCAAAACAATTCCATATAAACAAAACGCTATAAAATCAATACGAAAATCCATCAGACCGCCAGCCACCCAAAATGGAACATTAGCAGCAAAAACAAAAGCTAAAAATAAAAATGAAAAATATATTTTATTTGAAATACTTCGCACTGCAATCAATGAAAAAAATTGCAGTAAAACAAAGTAAATAAAGTTAAACAATAATGCGGTAAACCGCGAGGCACCAAAAATCATATATAAGAATACGGGCTGTATTGGAAATAGAAAGCCTGTCGCCAAACCTGGAGATTGTTTAATCCCTGCAATCCAACCGAATTGTTTTATATTTTCAAAGAGACCATAACTCAAGGGCAAATAATTGCATTGATCAGTATAAGTTGGATAAAAAAACTCTATATTTTTTGATAGATATGAGCGGAAAAAATAAAATTCAAGAACATTGGTTATTAAAAAAACAAACCAAATCACAGGCATTTTTTTTATTTTACTAAATATCATAACTATATCGCCTGAAATATTCACACATTAGACAGTGCATCACTTATTCCAGCACCGTTTCTTTTTGGTTTTGACCGGTTAGTCCGAGCCACGACTGCCAGGGATTGGAACTTGAAACAGGGCTCCGCTTGCTAACGCACGCAGCTCGGATTAACCAATCAAAACCAAATAAAAATGGTTCTAGATCTTTAAATTTGCTAAGAATTAATTTCTTCTAAAAGACTAACTACAGGTCTTCCAACTCTATTGAATATTTTTTATCTGAGATATTTCTAATCAGTAGCTCATTGTTTGTAATGATTTTATCAACAATAAACAATGGTCTTCGTTTTACCTCATCATAAATACGGCTGATATACTCACCTATTAAACCCAAACAAAGTAATTGAACCCCAGAAAAAAAACTAATCACCAAAATAGTCGTCGATAATCCTGGGGTTAACTCAACACCTGCTAATTTTTGAAGAAAATAAGCAGTTCCCAATAAAAAACTTAAACCCGCGATAATAGCCCCTGCTGCTGACATCAACTGCAAAGGTCGGCTACTAAAACTAACCAAACCATTAAGTCCTATCTTCAATGAGCCCACAAATCGACTGTAATGACCCGTCCCTGTGAATCGTTCATCACGATCATATTCCACAAATGTTTGATTAAATCCTACATAGGCAACCAAACCCCGCAAAAACCCATGTGATTCATTCAGATGACGTAATTCCTCTATAACGCGTCTGGTCATGATGCGAAAATCACCTGTATTTGTTGGGATTTTTACATCACTCAATCGATTAATTATTTGGTAACCCATATATGAAATAAATCGTTTAATTAGGGTCTCACCTTTACGAGATTTTCGCTTCGCATAAACAACCTCATAATTTTGATGGAGTTTTTCATACATCTGCTCAATCAGTTCAGGGGGGTCTTGCAAATCAACATCAATAACCACACAAGTATTTCCTTTGCATGCAAAAACACCCGCTAGTGTAGCCGCAGGCTGTCCAAATCTACGTGAAAAAACAATCAGCGTAATATTAGGGTTACGCTTAATTTCTATTTCAATTACTTCTTGAGTATTATCTGGAGAGGGATCTAAACAAAAAATTATTTCATAATTTAGATTCATACTATTTAAAACTTTCTCTAATCTTTTAAGAAATGGCTTAATATTATTAGCTTCTTTATAAACTGGCACAACAACTGATATTTGTTTCATTGAGGACATGTTTTCTTTTATCATAAAGATTTTCTCATGCTATTAATCTTGAATTTAAGCTAAAACCAAAAAAAGCATCCTGCAAAAGGGCAAGAAAACCTCTCGAGAAGAGGCTAAGTTAAAGCCCAGATCTGCATATTGTCCAACGTCTTTATTAATTTTGCAACAGAAATTCCTTACTGATTAAGATTAATATGTAGAAACCCCATTTTCTATTTACATAGGCTGGAAAGATACCACGCACTATGGCATCATTCTTTCTTGATTTTAGTTTCCCCTACACAAATTGTCCTTATTAATTATTTATCTATATTAATCAGATTAGTGGAGTCATACAAGAATGAGTGAGTTACTATTTAGCCTACCTCCTACTCAGCCAGGAGGTGTTAAACCCATCTGGAAAAATGGTTTTTTTATCCTAGGTGAACAACGCACTAGTGTTCTTCAATACAGCGCTACTTCAGCTGGATGGAATGATGAGTTAACATTTTTTCATGAGGAAACAGTCGGGGAACAGCATTTTATTGATTTAGCTTCGAGACAACATGCCATTTCTCAGCTTAATCAATTTATATCTGTTGAAAATCCAACCATTATGGAAGTTGGATGCTCCTCTGGTTATTTATTAAAAAAAATAAGTGTCGAGATACCCAATGCGCTTGTTATTGGCTCAGATATTCTATACGCCCCATTGATCAAGTTAGCAAAAAAACATCCCAATATTCCTATATTACGTTTTGATTTACTTGAGTGCCCATTACCTGATAATTCTTTAGATGCCGTGGTATTAATTAACGTGTTAGAGCATATTGAAAATGATAATCTTGCCTTAAAACAAATCCATCGTATCCTAAAGTCTGGTGGTGTAGCTATAATTGAGGTCCCGGCCAATCCGAAATTGTATGATTTTTACGATGAAGCACTATTACATTTTCGACGCTATCGACTAGTAGATTTGGTGAGCCAATTAGAACAGCTAAATTTTAAAATTGTGAAAAAATCGCATCTTGGTTTTTTTATTTACCCTATGTTTTGGTTTGTCAAACAAATAAATATACGCCTATCGCATCAATCCAAAGAAAAAAAGAAGCATCTTGTTGAAAAAAACATACGTGTAACAAGTGGCAATAAATTACTTAATTGGCTCATACAACTTGAATTATCACTAGGAAAATATATACAATTTCCAAAGGGCATTCGGTGTTTAATAACCTGCATAAAAAAATGAACTTGCCTACCCCGCACACACAAAACCCTTTAGAGTATACCGTATGTCTCAAAAGAACCTACTAAACCGGCTTTGTAAAACCACCAAAATCAGCTGGTTTGATTTGATCATATTAATATTAATTCTGATGGGCGGCGCATTCTATCT
This sequence comes from Legionellaceae bacterium, assembly GCA_947474165.1. Lineage (GTDB taxonomy): Bacteria > Pseudomonadota > Gammaproteobacteria > Legionellales > Legionellaceae > CANJHO01. The sequence goes on along the minus strand of CANJHO010000074.1, from coordinate 11,739 downwards.
ACATGATGCCTTATATTGGGGTGTGGGTTGGGTAGGGGAATCACAATACGGTGATGCTGAATTTTGGTGGAATGGCGCACTTCATATCGCACAAGGACTGTTCAAAGATAATCCAGGCATTGGTTATCGACCCGGTTATTTTTATTTAACCGGCTTGACACTTCCTGTGCTTGGAGAACAATTTCAGCAGTTTTACCCTTATTTTTTATTAACCTTTCTATCTGCCACAGGTTTTTTCTACTTAGCCCTCCGTCAAATACTAGGCAACTGGATTGCTGCCTGTGTTGTTGGAACACTAATATTTAATCCTTACACAGCTGAATGGTTAGCAACATCAACCACAGACGGCACAGGATTACTCCTTAATTTACTTGCTTTATCCTGCTTACTTTTTGGCGTACATAAAAAATTGACTTGCAAATGGTTAATGGCTTTTGGGTTCTTGTTCTTTTTATCGACATTAACCCGACCCCTCATGACCCCATTTATTGGAGTTGTTTTGATTTTTATCTGCTTTTATCGAAAAGAATCATTAAAAAACAGGTTATTTAGTATCGCTTCTGTATTTATTGCCTTCACTCTTCCGACTTTATTATGGATGGGTTTTCAAAAATTGACCATTGACCAATGGACTATATCCAGTAATGATGCATCTGCCTTTTATGCCGCTAGTGACCCTCACATACAAGTATGGATCCCCTCCATGTATACCGATATACGAAAGATTGCCGCCAATCGATATCACCTTCCTTTAAATAAAATAAACGCTGACGTTAATAATCCGATTCTTAACCAAATATTCTGGCAAGAAACAATTAAAAACTATATTAAACACCCAATTTATCACATTAAACGTGCTATTCCGCACCTGATAGAAATAGCTAGATTTGGTCCTTTAATCGCAACTCATGGCAATGATCATTGGCGAGTAGCCTTGTTCGAGATAATTATCCTAGGCCTTTCATTTGTATTTTTTATACAACGCAACACTTTATGTGCACTGGCTTTCCTCATACTAGGTGTATGTCTGTATTTTTCATCAAAGGTAATTATCCTTATGGTTTTGGCCGGAGCAATCCTAGGACTTCTCAAAAAAGATAAAAATAACCAACCTGCTATGTTTTTATTAAGTGCGTATTGGCTAACAGGAGTCGTTGCACTTTACTTGGTAGGTGGAACATCGAGGCCCCCTTCATATTCCATTCTAGTAGCAATCAATTCTTTAGGTTACCGGTTAGGTAGCCAATTCTTTTTTGTTGGAGACATATTGATGGCTTATTTCATACTATCTCTTGCCCAATATAAGTTAAAAACAGAAAAATATTCTGTTATTAATGGAGTGAACTTCTTTCTTTCTCGTCCTAATTTCTATGCTAGTAGTATTGTAGGATGTGGTCTTGCTGTTTTTGTATTTGCTGCAATCATGATCTATGTTATAGGCGGCACAATGGTTGCATACCGAGCCTATACTAGTAGTCACTCAACTGGCATAGAAGCATTTCCTTCTTTGTCTCCAATCATCGATGCTTATGAATATCACACTAAAACAAAACTGATTCAAACTATTGGCAGAAATGGAGAACTGGATTCTAATATTTCTTCTAATTTTAGGGATAAATCACGGCAATATGATATTATTTTCACAGGAATAGTAAGCCCTTTTATCTGGAATATCCCCGGACAAAAAAGGACGCAACTCAAGATTTATATCCAAAACAATGTGTCCCCATTCACAATGGGACCAAAGCATATTATTATTGATGTCCCACAACGCCTAAATCCTGCTGACTGGCGTGGGAAAAAAGGTGCTTTTATTATTCGTGACCTGCCTGATATACATAATAAAAGTAACCAGGCTTATTATCTGACACATAACATACTACGCACCTTTATCCCTCTCTCAGAAGATACACATCATTTTTCACTATCAAAAGCAATATCATTCCCAATAATCAAGAATGCGTCCCAACTTAAAAAAAGTGGAGAATTAACAATTCCAGCTGCCCAAATAACCTGGGCATTAAACTCTGGTGTACACCCCTTTCAACGACGCTTTTTTGTCACGCCTCAGAAAATCAACCCTTTGATGGATGGCCGAATAATATTATATTTAGATACCTCAGCTATTAATGCCCAGGGTACCCTGAATTTTTCCTATGAATTTGGTGATATTTCGATGCTAAATCAATCCAATATAGAAAATAAGCATATTAATATTAAAATTTATGCCATTGATAATACCTCCAAAAAATCTCATAAAAAACTCATATTGCCTCAAAACGTTATCACCACATCTAAAAAAGAAGATGCATTAAATAAAGTTCACTTATCTATTCCACCAGGCACGAAGACCATAGAAATCGCTTTTAATCATCTTTCTGCTAATAAAGGAATTTGGTTCTATGAATTCAATCTCAGTGCGCCTGATTTTAACCATCTCACAGCAAATGCTGATAATATTTAGGACAAATTTATTATGTTAGTAAATGACAATGAGTTTAGAGAACCATATACTCAAAAAAACACAGAGCATTGTGGTTTTGTTAATGTTTCGATCAATGACGCTCAATTAAAAACTGTAAAAGCCTTTTATGATAAGGCAGGATCTTCGAGCACATGGGCGGGTAGAGAATATAGAAAAATATTAGCTCATTATTATAAAAAATTAATCCCCAGCAAATCAAGTGTCCTAGAAGTTGGCTGTGGTGATGGCTATTTACTTGCTCAATTAAAAAATTTAGATATTACAGGAATTGACCTTTCATCTGTACAAATTAATCTAGCTAAAAAAACAATTCCACATGGAGTATTTGAAACCCAATCTGGCGATAATTTGGCATTTAATAGAACTTTTGATTATATTATTCTCTCTGAAACCATCAATCAAGCCAGTGATGTTCAGCGCCTTTTTGAACGACTAAAAACAGTAACCCATACAAGAACTCGCTTGATCTTGAATTTCTATAATACTGCCTGGCGGCCACTATTAGGCCTGGCAACACGATTAGGCTTAAAAGCAAAACAGCCCCCTTCCAATTGGCTTAACCCAGATGACGTCAAAAATTTACTTGAGCTCGCCGGATGGGAATTCATTAAACAACAAAAACGAATTCTTTTTCCTATACGTTTATTGGGTATCGACCGATTTATAAACCGCTATTTAACAGCATTACTACCCTGGTTATGCCTGACTACATTTCAGATTGCACGGCCTCGTAATCTTTTGAGATCAACATTACCATCCGTTTCAGTCATTATCCCTGCGCGAAATGAAGCGGGTAATATTCAAGCAGCGATTAAACGAATGCCACATCTTGGCAGCCATACTGAGGTTATTTTTATTGAAGGGCATTCTAAAGATAATACCTGGGATGAAATACAACGAGTGATGAAAGAGGAATCGATACATTGGGATATTGTGGCCATTCAGCAAACTGGTAAAGGCAAAGGAAATGCAGTTCGCGAAGCTTTTGAAATCGCAAAAGGTGATATCTTGATGATATTGGATGCTGATTTAACCATGCCACCAGAAGAACTCACAAAGTTTTATGATGCCTTGGCCAATGGCAAAGCAGAGTTTTGTAACGGTGTTCGTCTGGTTTATCCCATGGAAAAAGAAGCCATGCGCTTTCTCAACCTCTGTGCAAATAAATTTTTTGGATTATTTTTTACTTGGGCTCTTGATCAACCAATCAAAGATACACTTTGTGGAACTAAAACATTATTTAAAAATGATTATCTACGTATTATAGAAAATAGATCCTATTTTGGTGATTTTGATCCCTTTGGTGATTTTGACCTGCTATTTGGGGCGGATCATTTGCTGCTCAAAATTGTTGATATTCCAATTCGCTATCGAGATCGTACGTATGGCACCACCAATATTAGTCGTTGGCGGCATGGTGTTTTGCTTCTTAGAATGCTTTTAGTCGCTATTAAAAAAATTAAATTGGGTTAGAATTTTTTTAGCAGGGATTTAAATTCTATATTTTAACCCGTGCACAATCTGTATTTAATCAATTAAAACAACCTATAGAGAGATAAGATGCAAACAAACCGTGCAAAAAATGAAATTGAACATGGTAAATTTCTTAATAGCGTCGACACGGAATTAACTTGGGGCTGGGGCTCCTTTGCAGGACAGTATCGAGCTAGACGACGCAGTCAAATGCTAGCAGAAACGACTGATCTTAAAAGCGGTAAGAAAAGTCTAGAAATTGGATGCGGCACAGGAATGTTTACCGAGACGTTTGCATCAACTGGCGCTGAAATTATTGCGGTAGATATTTCTTCCCCCTTGCTCGAGAAAGCAAAGAATAGAATAAATTGGGGTGACAACGTTCAATTTATTGAAAAAAATTTTGAGGACTGTGAAGTCAATGGCCCATTCGACATCATATTGGGATCATCAATCCTTCACCACCTGGAAGTAGAACGATCATTATCAAAGATTTTTAATATGTTAAAACCAGGCGGGGTTGTTGCTTTTGCTGAACCTAATATGCTTAATCCTCAGATCTGTTTACAAAAAAATATTCCTTGGCTCAAGCGATTAATGGGGGACTCCCCTGATGAGACCGCTTTCATACGATGGAAATTGGCGTCCTTACTTTCAGAACTTGGATTCATTAATATTCAAATCACACCTTTTGACTGGTTACACCCATCAACGCCAAAAGCTTTAACCCCTGCCGTCTCAATATTGGGTCGAATATTCGAAAAAATCCCAATCGTAAAGGAATTTTCTGGATCTCTACTCATTAGGGCTAATCGGCCTCAACTGCTTACATCATGAATATGCCAACAAAATACACGAAATGCCTGTTAAATATGTATGAAAGTGTCAATCGGTCGGGTTTACTAAATTCAATGTTGATCCGTTCAGCCTATATTTCTATTTATTTTATGTACAAAAAGCACATTGAGGACTCTTATGCGAGATTAGTTAAACATCATCCTCACCTATTTTGTAGTGGGAACATTCTTGATATTGGGGCAAACATAGGCTACACATCCTTTGTATTTTCTAGGGCAATACAGGAGCCTTTTAAGATTCATGCTTTTGAGCCTGAACATCGAAATATACAGTTTCTAAAGCAATCTAGTTTAAAATATAATTTTTCAAATCAATTGGTTTCAGTACCCAAGGCTGTTGGAAACATGGAGGGGGAAATTGATCTGTGGGAAAATGAAGCACATAACGGTGACCATCGTATTTTAACTGATGAATTTAAAAAGCAAATTCAAGGACAAATAAAAATACAAAGAATACCGATCATTACCATTGATAATTATGTAAAAAAAATGGGCATTAATTTTCCAATTTCATTTATAAAAATTGATGTACAAGGCTATGAATTAGCAGTATGTCAAGGCATGATAGAAACCTTAACTCAAAATCAAACTGCAGTAATAGGATTTGAGTATTGTCCTAGCATTTTAGATACGCTAGGTTTTAATCCTAAAGAATTACTTCAATTTTTCCAGGAGAGGGACTATCAATTTTATATTCTAGATAATAAAAATAAAATTCAACCCTATGATATTGAGCAAGGTCATGTCAACTTAGACAAAAAAAAACCGCATGATTATATTGATCTTATATGCGCTCGAAGGAGCTTATGCACTTAACTATTAAGTTAATAAAGTACTATAAAGCCCAGCATAACTCCTCGCCATTTCAACCGCGCTAAACTTTTCTACATAACGATTTGCTGCAGCCATCCCCATTTTTTCAGCATCGAGTGGATTTTCCCAAAGCCATTTCATAGCATATCTGAATGCCATAGGATCTGCTGGCTTAACCACTAATCCTGTTTGTTTATCAATATTGATAAAACTAGTGCCCGTTCCGATTTCACACGAAATCATCGGTTTACCATACATAGCACCCTCAAGTAATGAAATACCGAACGCTTCCGATCTCAAATGAGATGGAAAGACAACAGCATAGCAAAGTTCTAATAATGCTGCCTTGTCTTCATCAGGCAAAATTCCTGTAAAATAAACATGTTGCAGGCCTAATCGATCCGCTTGTAGCTTTAACTCTGTTTCAAACGGCCCTGAGCCAACAATAACAACCGGATAAATAGTGTCCTTCAATGCCTCTAAAAGAACATGCAATCCTTTATAGTAACGTAGCACACCGACAAAAAGAAAAAACCGCTCTCCAAATCGTTCAAGCCATTTTGATAATAATTGAGGTGATGCTACAGGATAACTTGATCTGTCAACGCCAATAGGAATAACAGTTGTTTTATCACGATATTGATCTAATACAGGGCTTGAATCCAAATAATTGGGTGAGGTAGCCACGATGCGATCCACACGACTCAAAAATTGATTTTGTAATGGCCGATATAATTTCAAAAGAGTTTTTTGTCTAATAATATCAGAGTGATAAGTCACCACCGTTGGAATCTTAACCCGCGATGCAAAATGAACTACATCCATAAAGGGCCAAGGGTAATGATAGTGTATCAAATCAACATGTTTTGCAAGTTCTCTAAAACGTGAAAAAGCTTCGAGGGAAAAGCCAGTGGAAGCTACTTCAAATGTTCTTTTGGCTCGATGAACACGATGGCCATCTAACTCAATGGTCGGTAGATTGCATGCTGTACTTAACGATAAAACATCGGTTTGAATACCTAACTGAACACTGGCTCTGGCTAATTGATTGATAACCTGCTCAACACCACCGACTGTTTCTGGATAATAGGTCTTGTAAAAGTGCAAAATCCGCATAAAATTCCATCAATTAACATTATCTTTCAGACCTATGGATGGTGCATGTAGAATAATATGCCATTCCTACCTAGGTAAATCTCAAACATTACTTGAACCCGCACTCAAAATAAATAGACTCGCTTTCATCAAATAATCCTGATTTAAAAGTTTTCGATAAAGATTATACCTAATCTTTAAATTTTTGCACTCGGATTCCCGTAAAACATATTAGCCACAATAGTCTATACTTTAAACAAGAAAAAACAAAAAGGAGCTGAATATGACACACAGTAAACTATGTCCCAAGGCCTTGGGCTTATCCTTCGGTGTGATGTGGGGCCTATCCGTATTACTGATGGGCTTGATTGCGCATCACTTCTTCTACGGCGTGCATTTTGTTGAATCAATGGGCGCATTATACTATGGCTATCAACCATCGATTCTTGGCAGTTTTATCGGCGGAATCATTGGGTTTTTTAATGCTTTCATCAGTGGCTATATCCTGGCTTATCTTTACAACTGCTTTGCGGGATGCGGTCACAAACATGATGAAAAATAATTAAGCTAGAGAATCTAATCAGGAGTTTCCATGAAAGCACTACTCTGACGGAATCTCCTTTTTATTAAATAAAGATCCCCAAAGAAAAATCAAATAAATGACTGCGGATAGTGCGCAATAAAGCCCAAAGAATATATTATCATGGGTTGAATACATCGCGTTCCCAAGCTCAATGCCCAATGCTTGGGCAGACATGGAAATCGTACACATTAATCCCGAAGCCGTCCCTTTGCTCACGTCTGTGCAAAACAAAATATAGCGTGCTAAAGGCGCACCGATCAAGCCTGCACCAAAGAAATAAACAAGCAATCCAGGCATCAACCATAAAAATTCATTTCCACCTAACATTGGTAAAATAAATACAAACAACAGACTAAAACTCGCAATAACAGAACCGATTAAAACTAATTTTCTTACATTATGATAATGGGTCATTCGATGCAGACAAATATTCCCTAAAATAAAAGTTCCAAAAACTGGTAACTGCCATAATCCATATTGAATAATCGTTAAATTGGCTGTTTTCACTAAAATAATGGGGGATAAAGCAATCCATGCCATACAGGGGAGATAAATCAATCCCATGGCGATAGATCCTAAAATAAACGAGCGATTCAAGACTAATTTTTTGTAATTGGTAGCAACAGCACTAAATGACAAGGAACCGCGATCCGTAATTTTTCCATCTCGTCCTATTTGTCCCACAGACTCTGGCATAAACCGCCATAAGCCCCATAAAGCCACAAGGGCCAATAAACCAATTAACACAAAAATCATTCGCCAATTATAATAATAAATAAATAGCGCACCCAACAGTGGGCCCACGAGCGGTGCTAATATAGCAACATTTGCCATAATGGAAATTAAACGGATGGCCTCCATTTCAGCAAAAATTTCCTGTAAAGTCGCATATCCTACCACTGAAATAAAGCACAAACCCATGCCTTGAAAAAATCTAGCCAATAAAAATTGATCCATCGAATAAGAGCAGGCAATAAAAACGGTGCATAAAAAGAAAAGACACGCCCCAAATATCATCACGGGTCGGCGTCCATGTTTATCTGAAATGGGGCCTAACAATAATTGCAGGCTCGCCCCCCCCAAAACATACAAAGTTAATGACGTGGCAATTGCGGATTCAGGCCCATGAAATGAATTAACCACATTAATCATGCCTGGCATGATCATGTCGTTGGCAATATAAGTTAGAAACTCATAAAGAACCAGGAAAACAGCATAAATCATTGCCTGTTTTCGAGAGATGTTAATTAAAAGCTGGGTCATCAGTAGTCTATGTCCTATCGATAAATCATATCTGTTTCACCTGGAATTTTTTCCACCCTATAGGTGTTTTCAGGCCCAGTACTATAATACGGATCAGCAATAGCAAAACCCACTACTGCAGCCAATACCTCGTCAATATAAAGCAATGGAATCTGATCGCGTGCCCACGGTGGAATTTTCCATTGTTGCCATAATTTTTTGAGTTGTTTTGTTTGACCATGCCAACAAAACAACTCGCCTCCCTGTCGAAAACGAATCTCCACCGAAGATCCAGGCGGCACTAACAATCCTGTCATGGCAGGAGATGCAAACAATATATCACATCCATTGAACGGCAATGGAGCTGGAAAATCAGACCAGTTGATGTTGGATGATCGAGCGGTTGGCTTATTTTTCAACAGATACAAGTGCTGCTGAAAACGCGCCACCGCCACAACATCCCACGCAACCATGGGCCTTGCATCAGGACGCGCTAATATCACCTCATCCATCAAGCGGGTTAAAATGGTAGCCGGTGGGCGTCGAACCTGATTATTCCTTAACCAGACGCGCAAAATATTTTCCACACGTGCAGGTCCATGTGATTGCAAAGCTAATAAAGACAAGCTCTCACCTTGCTGGCTTAAGCCCACCACATCAATCTCTGCCAGTGCATCAAGATTCAATTTGGCTTGTTGGCAATGCCTTGCACTTCGCCCTAAATTAACCATGATGCCGGGCCATCTTTCTTGTAACAACGGCATAATCTGCTGCCGAAGATAATTGCGAGAAAAAGCACCATTTTGATTGCTCTCATCTTCGACCCATGTCAGCTGATGATGGCGCGCATAAGACTCCAACTTTTGTCGTGAATGCTCGAGAAATGGCCTAACCAGTTCGCCCTTAGGCAATGTCTTAATCGAGGGCATTGCAGCCATGCCATCAATGCCTGCCCCACGAAATAGCTGTAGTAGCAACGTTTCTGCTTGATCATCGGCATGATGGGCCAATACCAATGCATCATTATCATTAATAAATGATGAAAAAGCCTCATAACGCGCAATGCGTGCACCCTCTTCTATATTTGCACGTGAACAGCATTGAACCTGCCTGACAATCAATGGAATCGATAAACCCTTGCAAATCGTCTGACAATGCATACGCCAGGCATCCGCGTACACACTCAAGCCATGGTGAATATGCACGGCTTGCAACTTATCAACCAAGGACGGTTCTTTGGCAATGACATGCAACAACACCGTAGAATCAAGGCCACCACTAAACCCTACTATTAATTGATGGTAACCCTGCAGGGTATTTAACCAATGTTCAGTCAATAAACGGTCAGTCACAAGCACCCATTGCCATAAATTTTTTATACCGTGCTTCGAGCAATGCATCGATGGATAGCGATTTCAATTGATGTAATTCATCGGTTAATACCGCTTTAAGTGTGTCCGCCATTTCAAGCACATTACGATGCGCACCACCCAAAGGCTCATCAATCACGCGATCAACCAATTGATTGTCAAGAATTTGATTCGCCGTAATGCCCATCGCACGGGCAGCTTCACTGGCTTTTGCTGGATCTTTCCATAAAATAGAGGCACAACCTTCAGGTGAAATCACTGAGTAAATAGAATACTGCAACATCAACACCCGATCACCAACACCAATCGCCAATGCCCCCCCTGAGCCCGCCTCTCCGGTCACTACACAAATAATGGGCGTTTTAAGTTTAAACATTTCAAATAAATTACGCGCGATGGCTTCGGATTGATTCCGCTCTTCAGCGCCAATCCCAGGATAGGCCCCTGCTGTATCAATAAAGGTAAACAATGGCAATTTAAATTTTTCAGCCATTTTCATTAAACGCAAGGCTTTTCGATATTCCTCAGGACGCGCCATACCAAAATTACGATACACTTTTTCTTTGGTGCGCTTGCCTTTTTGATGCCCTAGTAACATCACAGGCTCTCCATTAAAACGCGCTAAACCACCAATAATTGCAGGCGCTGCTGAGGAATGCCTATCCCCATGAAGCTCTTGAAAATCAGTAAAGATTTGCTCGATATAATCAGTGGTTTGTGGACGCAAGGGATGACGCGCCATCTGCGCCACTTGCCAAGGCACAAGGTGTGCGAACACATTGATGGTAAGCTCTTCGCACTTGGCCTCAAGGCGTGCGATTTCTTCGTTTAAATTAACCTCATTGTCATTGCCAACCATACGCAAGGCTTGAATTTTCTGATTCAATTCTTCAATAGGCTGCTCAAAATCCAAAAATTGTCGACTCATCAGTTACTCGTTGGTGAATTTATCATCATGAGATATGATAACCTCAACTGCCATTTGATGCTATATACCATTGATGAAATCGACCTTTAAGCACTTAGATACGACAAATTGCACATTAAAAAACACACATATTGATATTTGGCAATTTCCACTGCATAAAAATTTTGCAGGTTTAACTGCCCTGCTCAATAAGGATGAATTAATCCGCGCGAATCGTTTTCATTTCACCCATCATCAACGACGATTCACCGTTGCACGCGCGATGCTGCGGGTTATTCTTGCCCGGTATCTCAATATCTCCCCTTTGGCATTGGAATTCACCTACAATCAGCAAGGGAAACCATCTCTCCTTAATGATCCTTCATTACAATTTAATTTGAGCCATTCAGGAGAGCTCGCGCTGCTTGGGGTGGGTAAAGACCATCCATTAGGTATTGATCTTGAATTTTTCTCAGCCCGCCCCTATGAGGGGATTGGCAAGAATCTGTTCTCAGCGCTGGAAAATGAATCATTAAATCGACTCAACAACACACTAAAACCACTGGCTTTTTTCCACATTTGGACACAAAAAGAGGCACTGATTAAAGCATGTGGGCTTGGATTATCTTATCCAACCCAACAAGTTGATGTGCCTATTTTACCCTCCCCCCAACATGAAATTTTTGATTCGCTGCACAAAAAAAATTGGAAAATGACCTCATTCATGCCTGAGGCTGCTTGTAGTGGTGCACTTTGTTATCATGTTTTAGTTGATTCGATTGCATTTTTAAAACTTTCCAATCAACATTACGCGACGCTCATACATGATATTATTTCTTAATGTCATAATATCAGGCACTATTGAGCAATCGTAACTCCCCAGCAACGTCATCCTGAGCGTAGCGAAGGATCTC
>CANJHO010000073.1 GCA_947474165.1 Legionellaceae bacterium | reverse complement strand
TGCATTATTCACGTCATATTACGGCCAGAACAAATAATGAACGCAATAAAATCATATGCCTCTCGGCATTTAAATAAAGCAAACTTGGATGGTGACAGGGTAAATAGGTGGGCACGACACGGTAGCACACGATATTTATGGAAGGAAGCAGCGGTCGAAGCTGCAATACAGTATGTTGTGAATGAACAAGGCCTACCAATGTCCGTATTTGAAAACAAAAATAGAACATTCTCTATGGTTATTTAACTTTTCCGCTCCCTAACGGTCACGGTTCGGATTTCTGCGCATATATTGAGCATTTAAATGCAATCGCCCTGGACCTTGGGGTGGCTGAATGATGATTATTGTGATTAAATAGATCTTGAAAGCACCTCAAATCACCACGAGGCATACTGCAACAAACAACCCTCATCTGCCCTATGGACTAAATAAGATGAAATCCATTAATAATCAGAGAAATTTATATCAGGGCATTTTCAAACACAGTAGCTTTGCCATCATTAGCACGACTATCAATGGCATCATTACGTCGTTTAATCCAGCTGCAGAAAAAATGCTAGGGTATAAAGAAAAAAATCTGATTGGCAAAAAAGGGTCAGAAATATTTCATGATCCCAAAGAAGTGATTGCAAGAGCCATTGAGCTCTCGGAAGAATTAAACGAGCCTCTTCTCCCGGGCTTTGATGTGTTCATTGCCAAGTCACGCAAAGGTCTTAAAAACCAGCATGAGTGGACCTATATTCATAAGGATGGCTCACGTTTTCCAGTGATGTTAGGCATTAGTGCGATTTACAATGATGACGATGTTATTGAAGGCTATCTTGGAATTGCTGCAGATATCTCAAAACAATATCACACACAACAGGATTTAATTTTAGCACGTGATCAACTCACGAAAGCAGCAGAAGTGGCTGATCTGGGTATTTGGTCTTGGATCCCCAGTAACAATGAATTGAAGTGGAATGATCGAATGTATGCCATGTATCAACAACCCCTATCGCTTCGTGATATAGGATTAACGTTTGAACATTGGCGCTCACGGGTTCATCCAAATGATGTTAAAAAAACTGTAGGCGCACTGAAGCGCGCCGTAGAAGGACACGGCGTTTACAACCCGATTTTTCGCATCCTACTCCCGGATGGTCAGGTTCGTTTTATTCAGGCTGGTGCGCAAGTTGAGCGCGATAGTAATGGAAAAACAATGCGGGTTATTGGGTTTAATCTGGATGTTACAGCACAATATGAAAATGAGTCATTATTACGGCAAGCTAAAGAAAAGTCTGATGCGGCGAGCATTGCCAAATCAGACTTTCTTGCCAATATGAGTCATGAACTCCGTACCCCCTTGAATGCCATTATTGGTTTATCAGAGTTGCTTCAAATGACCCCACTTGAACAATCTCAATCAGGTTATGTTAAAAACATACTGGTATCGAGTCAACTTCTCCTCGGTATTGTGAATGATATTCTTGATTTTTCAAAAATTGAAGCGGGAAAGTTCATTCTTGATGTTCACCCAATGAAACTTGAGAAGCTTTTTGATGAAATATTATCATTGATGTCAATCCATATCAGTAATAAAAACATTGAGATTATCCTTGATCTAGATCCCAATGTGCCTCAATGGATAATGGGTGATGCCCTGCGTCTTCAACAAATATTAGTTAACTTATTCAGCAATGCGCTTAAATTCACCAACCAAGGTGAGATTACGATTCGTGTTAAAAAAATTCGTGAACAAAAAGAGCAGGTTACTATTAAATTTTCTATTGTCGATACAGGCATTGGCATATCTAAAGAACAGCAGGGTATTATTTTTGACAATTTCTCTCAAGCTGAAACCAGCACTACCCGTCGTTTTGGTGGAACCGGTTTGGGTTTGTCGATTAGTAAAAAATTAGTTGATATGATGGGGGGCGAATTGTTGGTCAAGAGTACTCCTGGCAAAGGCAGTATCTTTTATTTTCAAATTGATTTTAATCTTGTAAAACATCAAAAGAAGAATTTATTCAGTCAGCAAGACGATTCCATGCCAAATACAAATAATAGTTTAGCAGGCTTGAGTCTATTGCTAATTGAGGATAATCCAACCAATCAAATCGTAGCCCACGATCTATTAACTCATGCGGGGGCTCTGGTGACCGTTGTTGATAATGCACCGGCAGGAATAAAGGCGGTTCTTGAGGCTAACCCATTATTTAACGTTGTTTTGATGGATATCCAAATGCCAGGCATGGATGGCTATGAGGCCGCTCGCGACATTAGAAAACAATACGATGAGAAGCAGCTCCCCATCATAGCGCTTAGTGCCAATGCCTTATCAGAAGACAGAAACAAGGCTATTGCCTCCCGAATGAATGCATTTGTATCCAAGCCATTCAAAATCCATGAGTTGGTTTCAACTATCCTAGAGGTTACAGCGGGGAAATCGACTAAAAAAGTCAGGGGTAGTAGGATTAAAAAAACGGATACTAAGGCAGTTCTTGATAGTGCAGAGGCCTTGAGTCGTTTCGGAAACAATCAGAGCGTTTATTATCTGGCACTTCAGGAATTTATGGTCGATGCAGCAGTACAAATAAAAAAAATATCCAAAACACTCGATGTTGATATTTCTCAAACGATGCAAGCATTGCATGCATTAAAAGGGTTAGCCAGTACCGTTGGTGCCAGTGCATTGGCCTCTATTGCTAGCAATATATATCAACTATTGCATGAGGGTAAAAGACCCACAGATAAGGTATGGAAAAATAGGCTAACCATCCTGAGAGTTGCTTGTAAGCAGGCCATAAACCGTGCACAACACCTTCTTATCGAGGCTAAAGGTAGAAAAAAAATCCCCAAGATGACCCGATTAACTAAGACTGTGCTGCCGCAAGCATTGTTAATCAAATTGCTTCATTGCCTTGAAACCCACAACATGGAGGCCGTGACTATTTATAAAGTGTTAAATCAATCCAATCACATTGCTTCGTCGAAGTCTTGGCTTGATCTTGGCGTGGCTATTGAACAACTTGATTTTGAAAAAGCAGAAATATATTGCCAACTGCTGTTTCAGCAAAATTTTTAAGGTGAATCATGTATAAAGAATCCACTACCCACGCTTTCAGATTAAACAATCAACGAGCCACACTATTAGTTGTTGATGATCAACCAACCAATATTAGGTTGATACATTCTATTTTGGTTACCGATTATGAAATTTTTATGGCAACCACAGGTCAAAAAGCCTTGGAAATATGTGATAACAGGATCTTTGATCTTATTTTGCTGGATGTGATGATGCCGGAAATGAGTGGGTTGGAATTATGTAAGATTTTAAAAAAGCAAGCCAATACCAAAGAAATTCCAGTGATTTTTATCACCTCAAGCCAATCCCTAGACGAGGAAACGGCTTGTTGGGGAGCGGGTTGTGTGGATTTTATTAACAAACCATTCAATCCAACCACCTTACGCAATCGTGTCAAAGTTCATTTGACGCTTAAATTTCAAAATGAATATTTACGGCAATTGGCATTAATTGATGGACTAACGGGGATCCCTAATCGGCGTTGCTTCGAAGAACAGCTAAAACTTGAGTTTCAACGCGCCAAAAGAACAAACACTTCTTTAGCACTCTTAATGATAGATGTGGATTATTTTAAGCAATATAACGATCAATATGGTCATCAAGCGGGGGATGACTGCTTACGAAAAATAGCAGAAGTACTAAAAAAAACCATGCTACGCGCGGGAGATTTGATAGCCCGTTATGGTGGTGAAGAGTTTGTTTGCATACTTCCCGATACAGAAAGCAAAGGTGCTGCAGCGATTGCCAATAAGTTGCTTGCTGAAATTCAGAAACTTCATATAGACAACGCGTTGTCTGAGGTCATGCCGATGATTACAATTAGCATAGGCTTTGCGGTTTATTCATCAAATAATATAGATTCACCAGAAGGTTTGATAACAGCCGCTGATATTCAACTTTATTCTGCTAAAAATAATGGGCGTAATATCGTTTATCCTCTATTACATAACACAACACGCTAAGGAAATTTGTGATTGAACAATTATTGTATTTATTCATTGGTGCAATTGCTGGGTTATGTGCGGGATTATTAGGCGTAGGGGGTGGTATTGTGGTTGTGCCTATTCTTGCCATTCTTTTTAGCGCTATTTTCCCCTCAAATTTATTAATGCACATGGCGATTGGCACCTCACTGACCATTATGATGTTTACGGCTGCTTCTACGACATATGCTTATCAACGGCATGGATTGGTGAAGTGGCAATTGTTTTATCGTTTTACACCGGGCATGGTGTTGGGGGTCATCACGGGCGCTGTATTCGCAATGTATTTATCTAGTCAATTTCTACAGACTGCATTCGCTATTTTTATTTCATTGATTGCCCTAAAGATGTTTGATACGAGAAAAACACATGCTGAACGCCAATTGCCGCAATTTTGGGGTTTAAGCTTTGCAGCGTTTTGCACAGGAATTTTGTCAGGATTTTTTGGTGTTGGCGGTGGAGTATTAATGGTCCCATTGTTTGTTTATTGTAATGTTCCAATGCGAAATGCAACAGCGACATCTGCTGTTTGTGGATTAATGCTCTCAATCATTGGTACTATTTGTCTTGTACTGACGGGATTACATGCAGTGAATGGTTTTAGTTTGCCTTTGGGTACAACAGGGTTTGTATATTGGCCCGCCGTGTTGCCTATTGCCATTACCAGTATATTATTTGCACCCCTTGGTACTCGAATTGCCGTGTCAATTTCACCTCATCTATTACAGCGTATTTTCGCTATAGCACTCCTCGTGACGGCATATTATTTATTATACGGCGCGCGGCCATAAACTGCGGTTTTTGTCTTGTTATTTTCGCCATGGCACGATTTTTATTTGTTATTGTCCTCTTCATGCTTAACCCAATAATCAGGGGGGCCTCCACCAGGTGTGGGTCTGGTAGATAATGGACTCAGTTGATAGGGTAATCCTTCCTTATTGCCATCCTTTCCACTTGCCGCTGCTTTTCGATGGGCAATGATGGTTTTGTTTAGCGTATCGATCGAAATTTTATCTTTAAATAGATAATACAAATCGTTGTCATGGATGGGTTTGCTTGCCTCAAATTGGCCAACAATAAACAAATAGGCATCATTTTTATCATTAAAGTGAGCGATTATTTTTCGTTCTAAAGAAGCTGTGGTTTGTTTCATGACCTGAAACATAAATGGGGCTGTATTAATAAAATTGGCATCGCCTTCTGCATAGTGGGCATGTGTTGTATAAATACACTCTTTGTTTAATGCATGAATCAGTTCGTCATCATCATATAGCCGATAAATAACTCTTCTTTTTTTTTCTTCGTCGATCGATGATTTTTTTGTCATAAATAGTTGTGCTTCATTTAATTCATTAAACTCAGCAATTAACTTTTCTTCACCTCTTTCAAAGTGTTCTGTAATTTTATAGTTCATATGAAATCTCAAATAACAAATCACTTAATGATAGCACAGGGGCTAAGATTAACTAATCCTGTTGATTTAAAGTTCAGCATAACCAATCTAGAATGATTGCTGTACATTCTTCAGGTTGTTCTTGTAATAACATATGGCCACAATCTTTTAGGATAAAAAATTTGGCATTTGGAATGTTTTCTGCAATGTACTTTGTTGATTTAAAAAACTCTTTATCTTGTTGCCCAACCATGACAGTTGTGGGGACTTTGATGGTGGGTAATAGATCTTCGCAACAGCGTCGATGTATATTCGCTTGTTGCTGTGGAACAAGGGCCTCTATATTGCGCTTAAACATGTCAACGATCGTTTGTTTTAGTTCAGGTTTGTAAACATAAAAGTTTGCAAGATAGTTGGCTAATTCATCCTTAGGGACAGTAGAAATCAAATTGAGGCACTGTTTTCTGAGGCGCATTTTTTTTGCGGAGTCCAGATGGGCTGAGGTGGCTAAAATACACAACTTGAGTACACGATCACTATATTTTCGCATGAGCTCAATGGCCAACCATCCCCCCATTGAATGCCCAGCAAGACAAAAGTGCGAAGGGCTTGTTGCAATGATATGTTCAATAATATCCTCTGTATTATTACATTGATTAATGTTGGGGATTATAATATGGGCATGCTTTTTTAAAGCAGCCACTTGATATTCCCATACAAAACCATCACAGAGTAACCCGGGGAGAAGGACTAATGTTGGTTTATTCATTAAGAGAGCTCGTTGGTCGCATAATATAAAACGATAGCCAATATTTGCTATCTCAGCAATGCTTATTTTAGAAGGATTCCTGTGGACCTGTATGGGAAAAGCAAAAATCATATGATATGGATAACTCAGTCAACGGCCAGAATAGTGATCGTGGATGGTAGTGGGTTGCTCCTTGTTTTTTTAAAATTGACAGTTGCATTTATTTTTGTATAATTGAAGAAAAAACGAACTATCTAATGGGTGGAAGCAGATTCATGTTTAACGATGAAGAGCAAAAGAGGTTACAGACGAACTTAGGAAACATTTATTAAATGTCAACGCGAATTGAAATTGCTCTTCCCGAGAAATTAGCCTCCTCATATCCGATCCATATTGGATCGGGGTTGTTAGAAAATATCTCATCTTGGATGCCAAGAAGCGTCAGTGCTGTGGTTATTATTACAGATCATGATGTAAGGAAGCATTATGCCTCTTTGGTCGAGAAAGCATTGAAAAAAAAAGGATATAACACCCTTTTATTATCATTCCCTTGTGGGGAAAAATCTAAAACCAATCGTATTAAAAGCATGCTAGAAGAAAAAATGCTAGCTCATGGTTGCGACAGAGAGTGCCTGATTTTGGCTTTGGGTGGTGGTGTTGTAGGCGACATGGCAGGTTTTGTTGCTGCAACCTTTATGCGAGGCATTCCCTATATACAAATTCCAACGACGTTATTGGCTATGCTGGACAGTTCTGTGGGTGGAAAAACAGGTATCGATACCCCGCAGGGTAAAAACCTAATCGGTGCATTTTGGCAACCCATCGCTGTGATTTCTGATATTCATTGTTTAAAGACACTATCTCAAAAACAAGTGATCAATGGATTGATTGAAGCATTAAAAATGTTTCTCACAAGTGATGCTGATAGCTTAAACTACTTACAAGAAAATCTAGATGGTATTTTAAGAAACGATGAAACAATCTTAATCAACCTTGTTCATCGGGCTGTAAAAATCAAAGCGACCATTGTTCAGAATGATGAAAAAGAAAAGCATCAGCGTGCAACCTTAAATTTTGGACATACAGTAGGTCATGCTTTAGAGAAACTAACCAATTATCAATTATTGCATGGTTATGCCGTGGCTTTGGGTCTATTAGTTGAGGCAAAAATTGCTCAATTGATGGGGCATCTTGAAGAGAAGCATTATCAATTCATTAAAACATTATTAAATCGTTTGCCTATTGTAACGAGTGAATTAGAAAAATTTGATGTGGATGAAGTCATTAAAAACACACAATCAGATAAGAAAAATCGTGCTGGACTGGTGCATTATGTGCTGTTAAATGATTTAGGCAGTGTTTATGAATCACAGAATCAGTTTGCCCACCCTGTACCCGATGAGGTGGTTAAACAGGCATTTTTAGAGATTAACAAGGATTGAGTGATGGCTGGAAATAGCTTTGGAGATTTATTTAGAATTACCACTTGTGGTGAGTCACATGGTGGTGCTCTTGGTGTGATTATTGATGGTTGTCCACCTGATTTAGAGATTACTGAGGCTGAAATACAAGAAGAACTAGATCGTAGAAAACCAGGACAAAGTACAATTACTACCCCACGAAACGAAGCCGATCTTATCCATATTCTTTCAGGTGTATTTGAAGGAAAAACCACAGGAACACCCATTCTTTTATTAGCCTATAACAGAGATGCACGATCAGAAGATTATGAGGCCTTAAAACAGGTTTATCGACCCTCACACGCTGATTTTACCTACACCATGAAATACGGCCGGCGAGATTTTCGTGGTAGTGGGAGGGCTTCGGCCAGAGAAACACTGGCACGTGTGGCAGCGGGTGCCATCGCTAAAAAATATTTAAGGCAATATTTAAATATTGAAATATTAAGTTTTGTTGAGCAGGTTGGAACGATACGCACTGAGATTAATTATAAAAAAGTCACTTTAAACATGATTGAAAAAAATATGATTCGATGTCCTGATCAAAGCACCGCCAATCAAATGATTGAGTTGATTGAAACGGTTAAAAGTGAGGGGGATTCCATTGGTGGAATCATTAGAGGCATCATTCGAAATGTACCAGCAGGTTTAGGTGAGCCAGTATTTGATAAGTTATCGGCTGATTTAGGTAAAGCCATGTTAAGCATTAATGCGGTCAAAGGATTTGAAATTGGCTCTGGATTTGAAGGCGTATCCATGCGGGGGAGCGAACACAACGATCCTTTTATTATTGAAAATGGGCGTCTTAAAATCGAAAAAAATCATGCTGGTGGAACTTTGGGTGGAATTTCAACGGGAGAAGATATTTATTTCAGAGTGGCATTTAAGCCTGTTTCTACGATTAATGTTGAGCAGCAAACTGTCAATTTGAAAAATCAATCGGTTTCATTAAAAGCAGCTGGTAGACATGATCCCTGTGTTTTACCCAGAGCAGTGCCTATCGTGGATGCGATGTCTGCTTTGGTTATTATGGATCATTATTTAAGACATAAGGTCCTAAATAAAGTGGTGTAATGACCTCGACTTTAGCCATTTTTTAAAATGATTTAAATTCCGTCATTGCGAGTGAAACGAAGCAATCCAGAGGTTCGAAGAGAGCGATTTCATGTCTTATAGTTGCTCACTTTGAGCTCCTGGGTTGCTTCGTTTCACTCGCAATGACGGAATTGCAAAAAATGGCTAAAGTCGAGATGACAACAATAGCCGGTGTTTCTGGTGATTAGGCTCTTTTTCTAAGATCAGCGAAGCAGAGGGATCAAATAAATAGGAGGCGTTACGGACCTGTTCATGGGGTGTTTGACCATACTCTGCAGCATCGCACAGTGGTGTGAGAGGATGGGACCGTGAGGCTCCTCTCCTGCTTATTGGTGAAAACTTGGTGGCTTTTGTTCACCTTCAGTTCTTTTACTTTGACGGATTGCTTCCTTTAAATCATCGCCTAAACTTGTCTGTAGTTGCTGAACACAGTCATGTACCGTTGGTCTTTCTCTGGGATCGTTAGCCTGCATTGAGTTGAGCAATTGAAACATATTTGTATCTAATTTTGTTCTGTATGAATTAAAGTCATATTGATCTGTAACATAATTTTGTATAAATGTTTCAAATACAGGTTTTCTACTGTAGCGTCCTAATTCACTAGAAAACATCACTTCATCTAAGGTTTGATATTTATGAAAGGCTGCGGTGATTGCATCTTTAAAGGACTGGTCATCAATCGTGCTTAAAGCACGATTGATCCTTTCTCTCACAAGTTCTTTTTTGTTGAGACCAAGGATTTCTGCGATGGTTAATGTCATTGAGTAAATGTCATTGGCCGCTGTTGTTGTGGTTCCTCTTAAATATTCTGGGGGCATGTATTCTATAGCATATTTTGCTGAGTCTATTATAGTATATTTCATTGGCTTTTCGGGTAATTCAGCACAACCAAAATCCAATAAATACATTTTTTTATTAGACTTATCGAATAATATGTTTTTTGGTTTAATATCATGATGAGTTACCCCATTTTTATGAACTTCGTTTAAGTCCATTAATAATTCTACAGCCATGTCTTTGCGTTCTTTTAACGGTATAAAAGAATGACTAAGTAGGTATCTATCAAGTGGCACGCCAGGAAATAGTGGCATTGCCAAATAAGGGACATAGTCTTTTTCACAATAGTCAAAATATTGATCTGGATGTGCTTGTTGAAAAAGCTCATATTCTTTTTTTATTTGATCTGGGCTAGAACTCTGTGATTTTTTTATAGCAATCGGTTGACTTATTTTGAGTTGGCCCGCCTCTAAGGAATAAAATCTCGCAGTGTGGACGGTACCCCATCCGCCACTCTGAAATGGGGTGGGATTTATATCAAAAAAACCTTTGGCAGTTCGATAGATATTGGGATCCCTACACGGTTCTTGTGTTTCTAAAATTCTCTTTGCCATGGCTTCGTCTAAAACAGCTCGAGTAATAGGTGATTCTAGCCCACCATTTTCTCTATCTTCTTGCATGACATGCCTCTTTTTAAAGTGCGCAATTAAAATACCGTTTAGTTTGTTCTTAATATAAAGAATAATAGTAACTGCCCAGGTACGTCATCCTGAGCGTAGCGAAGGATCTCAAATTGACCATATCCGAGCCATACTCAGGAGATCCTTCACTGCATTCAGGATGACGTACCTACGAATAATATTATTTTGTATGTTGATCTTGAGAATATATTGCAAGTATAGCTGAAAAAACAAACAATATGGTTATTAGATTTCGAATGCTTTGATGAACAGTAAGAAACAAGAGCAAATACCACATTTGAATTTTGATGAGGTGGCATGATGCATAAAGTGGGGTCACTAGGATTTGAACCTGCACTGGCATCAGAAACTAACCGAGCAATTTATTGCTTAGGTCTAGTTGACGTTGATTCAGTTGGAGCTGGCTCTGGCTCTACTTTTTGCTGTGATTGGATGTTTTGTAATTGAGCTTTATATTTATTCGTTATATTAGTTGTATTCGTTGTATCAGTTGTATTCGTAATATTAGTTGTATTCGTTGTATGTTCTGACGGTAAATTTGGCGAACCTGGCAATGTTTCAGATGCCTCCCGCCTGGTTCTTAACTCAGTCCTTACTCTATCGATTACTCGAATTGCTCTGGCCTCCGTGTAGGCTTGTACGACCGCACTAAACTCTGGGTCTTTTGCAGTGATTCTTTTCGTTTTGGCTACTTCAGGCATAAATACTTGCGTCCCACCCCCGCTTGCGACATATTTGGTGTCTTTATAGTCCCAAACAGGCACCGCGGCTTTTGCAGTGGACTCAAGACCTTGAACCGGCTGAGTCGTCACATAAAAAAATAGCTGTTTCATTGCTGCAAAAGTCTCCTTTGATTCTTTTTTATCCATTACTGATTTTGTATCGCTAAACGCTGAGCCCACATTATTTAAAGATGATGCGGTTGAGCCATATTTATGACCCTCAGTTACAAATGCATCCTTGAGCCAAGCATTCCATCTTCCCTGCCATTGGGCCTTTTTCTCATGAGAGGAGAGATCAACAATTGCGTTTTGTCGCTGAGCCAAGACTGTTCCTGTTGGTATATCTACCACATTAACAGGTTTTGTTAGATCGATAGCATCAACATAGCCTTCGACTTGTTTATCTATCTTTTCAATTTCTTTATCATATGCTTCCTTAAATTTTAACCTTTCAGCCTCTGGAAGCGTCTCATCAGTGTACGTTTTAAAAGGCTCATCATTGATCTTTTTCTTAACTTCAGCGTAAAAATGAAATGAATAAGCTTCCCAATAGCGCACACGTTCCTCCTGGTATATTTCTAGCTCAGTTTTTGACTTTCCCATTTCAAATTACCCCAAAATTCACATCATATGATCATGGTCTTACGTACATTATAGACCAAAAAACAAACTTAAAGCACAAAAAATATGCTTACTTGGTTTTCTCTTAAATATTCCTAGAAAAAATATTAAACTTCAGTGCAATATGAGCGGTTTTTACATTAGAATATGGAAAAATAGACTGGAAATTGACCAGGGAATGAGCACTTGTTGGGCCAAGGCTGCAAATCATAAGGTTTCACGAGATCTGTAAGACATTACCCGGTGTAATAGGCCCTCGCAGTATTCTGAACATGCTCACGGGCTTCGCGACCACATACCTATAAGCTCAATAACAGGATTTTTTTATTATTTTTTAAGGGCGACAGGATCCTAAATATTTTTAGGATCGTGGTCTAGACAGCGGGGATATTTCACCTGTTTCTGTGGCCGTGGAAGTTTTAGTGCATCGCTTGATGTGGATTGTATCTTTGCTGTTTTTCGTGCAGCTGCTGTTGAATGGTGTTCAACGTTACTTGCATTGAGATTTGTTTTTAACAAGGATGATTGAAATGAAATCACAAATTGAGCTGGCTTTACGAGCAGGTGTGTTAACCAAGGGTACTGCCGATAGTAGTGCGATTAAGGACAAAGCCTTACAACGGGCAACCCAACTCGTCATGGGGAGTATGGGTGGTGCTGATTTATCAGAAATGACTTCACAAATTGCCGCGCACAAGGAGGCTATTGGTTTGGCTATGGTGGTTATCGGTGCAGGGGTTATGGCGATTGCTGGTGTTATTAATGGGGCTAAGGATGCCGCACATAAGGCGCGTATGGACTATGAGGAGCATCGGAAAACGACCACTGAGTCCATTAGGGTGTTAAAGAACGTAGAGGAAGCCAGGCGGACTAAAAATGAAAAAACCATCATGGGATTTCTTCAATTAAGCGAAGAGTCAGCTTTAAGGTCACTAAAGGAGTATCTTGGATTTGAAAAAGGTGAGTTTTCAGAAGATAGGGGGGCGATAACTTATACTATATTGCCTTATTGTTTAATGAGCGATCAGCTTGAGAAGCCGATTGCAGGTGAAAATAAACTTGAACAAGCGCGTGTGAATATTTCTTTGTTTATTAGTTCGGAATTTCCGGTGGATATTGCAAGAATTGACCTCGATTTTCAACAGGAGTTGAAAGTGACAGGGGTTTTTTTATCAGCGGTGCAGGGGACTGCCTATTTGGAGGATAAACGTATTCTCCGCTTTATCATGATAGCCCTAGCCAATTTATTATGGCATTTGCAGTATCCTGTTGATAGAGAAACAGGATATCCCCTAAGCACTGATCGGTGTATTGATCTCTGCCGTGATGCAAAAATTTATATTAATAAGCTTTTAAACCCAGACACATCCCCTTACTTAAACAACAATCCAGCAGATAAATATAAGCTTGTTAGTTTTATGCGTACAGTTGAGATTGAAATCAATCGATTATCTGCAGCTTATCGTGAAGAAAAATTAAATCAATTAAATATTAGAGATCTAAAAAATTCAGCGCATAGTGTACTGAGGACGATGGATAAAAGTATTTTTATGCTGATTTATCGCCGTTATAATCCATTGACACATAAAAAAGAGCCTGATTTAAAATCGGCTAATGAACTTGCCTGCAAGGTAGGTTATTTGAATCAAATATTACAGCAAAATAATAACTTATTGACATATTTCACGCCCTATCACGCTGTTTCTGCAATGTTAATGACCAATCCTGCTCCGTTGACGGTGATGGATGTTTTGATTGTTTTTTGTACGATGTCATCGCGAGAGCGTCTGGCACTCTTTGGAAAGATTGATAAGCTGCAGATTTCTACAGCATTTGAATTCATTGAAACATTAGAAATATTTTTTGATACGTTTGTAAAACCGATTAGGGATGTTAGTAAACAGCTGTTGAATACCAGTTTGTTTGATAAGCAAGAGCGTGCAGTAGGTTTCATGACAGCCCGAAGGTTAATCCCATTAATCACTTTAGTGATCGAAGATTATCAAATTGATGTCAATATGGACTCCATGGCAGCGCTTGCTGAAAAAGCACAAGTTGCAGAACCCATGACGGGTAAGCAACAAGCCTGTGCTATTAATAAAGTGGCACAAAAAGGGGATGGGGCATATATTTGGGCCTTGTCTCCTTTTATTAATTTAAGTAAAGAGAGCGCGAAAGAAATTGATCGGTTGCCGGGGTATCAATACCGTATGATACAAATCACTCATCTTTTAGATAGCATCGCTGATTTGGTTGATAATTATCGCCATTTTTTACTGTACCAAAAATTCAAAGATTTTTTGTTAGAATGCCTTGAGAAGGTAAAGAATGAATGTTACTTATTAAAAGAACGCATTAGTGCGGCGGATGACTATCTTGCTGATAATGAAGGGATGAGTCGAAGTTTGCAAGATATTCTTTATCCGATGGTTGTCAAGTTAATGGCAGGGTTAGAGGATTTTTCTGGGGCTGCTAAAAACTTTGAAAATGTGATTAGCGCACCAGATTTTATTCAAAAACAAAAGAATTTACTTTCATCAAAACTCAACAATATTAGAGAGCAATTTTCAACATTATTTGGATCGGGAAGTGCCATTGATGCGATTTCAGAAGATTGTTCTAACAAGCCGTCTATGTCTAGCCTACCGCCGATGTTCATTACAGACCAACGTTTTGTTAATGCGAATCAAGTAGTCGCTTTAGGGCGACTTGTAGAGCGGTGTTATAACGGATTGTCCTTGCAAAGCAGAATGGGCCATAAAGGGGAATTATTGAAAGACTTATTAAATAAATTTAACAATAATGAGAATTTTACGGAAAGGCAAATCAAAAAAGTGGTTTTAGAGTTAACGCGTGTGGTGGCCAGTTATCGCCAAACTTGGTTTTTTCAGGCAGCTTATGGTCAAACTCGATCAGCAAAAATCCTGATTGGTGCTATTAAAGATCCAACCATCAATGGAGTGCTTCCTTTAGCCAGTATTATTTTTAATAAGGCTAAAGGGTTTATACCAATGACTGAGAGTGAGATTCTGGAACGGTTGAAAAATTTGCGTCAGGAAGAGAGGTGGTCGGAAGCCTCTGAGCAAATTACGGCTGTGGCTTTAGGTTAAAGGCAGTGTCTTCCATCGGGGGCGGTGTGTTTAGCCTACTGCGACCTTATCATTTGTATTCTCAGTATGGTCAGATTCCACAATTCCTACCACCGATCTTCTATAGTCTGTCGTATCCGACATTTTAGGATTTAAAAAATTATCAATAAGTGGGTGATTTGTTGATTTAGCTATCGATGTGTGCTATATATTTACATATAAATCTATTTGTGGGATTGTTAAAATGAATTCTAAACCGGAAAATAAGAGCTGGACCACCACAGATCCTAAGATAGCAGAATTTTATGCACAACAGAGAGGCTACACGGTAGAGTCTGTGATTGTGGAACAACAGACACACTGGGGAAATGAGTTTAGCCAAGAAGCTGGCTATCGAATTACCCCTCCAGCTTCTGTTTATCAGGCTCCTGTTGCTCAGGCTCCTGTTGCTCAGGCTCCTTTTGCTAGGGCTCCTGTTGCAACTTATGTTCCTAATACTTATGTTCCGAAGGGAGATGTTCAACTAAATGCTGATCAGCGTGCCTTCTTGGACAATGAACTTAGTAGAAAGAAACTAAAGGAAGACCACTTTATCACTTTAGGAGATATAGACAGGGGTGCCGCGGTAACTTATTTAGAAAAAAAAGGGCATGTTGTAAATTTTGATGGAAATATACTGAAAGTCGGCCCTCTCCGGGCGAGCACTCCTCCTACTCTTGCTACTCCTGCTACTCCTGCTACTTCTGCTACTTCTGCTACTTCTGCTACTTCTGCTACTTCT